>DHGE01000015.1:1757-13859 GCA_002402635.1 Deferribacterales bacterium UBA4806 | reverse complement strand
ATGCCTGGCACTAATCCATTCCCACAAACCGATGAGGGTGAGAAATAAATTGTTCATATGATCTATTTGTAATATAAATTAGTAATTTTAATAGTACTGTGTGCTATAATTAAGTAATGAGGGTTCCTTCTATACTTTTTTTTATTATCATAAGTTTCCAATTATATGCCTATGATCTTGCTATTGTTGGTGTTTATAGGGGAAGAAATTGCCAAGTATCAGTTAAAGTAAAAAATATGTCTGATAATAGAATACCTGGGTCTATATTATCGGGGATAACAATTAGGCTTTACGGTGAAGTTCATTGTAGATATAAGGAACCACTTAAATATGAAAAATTTTTAAGGATGAATAATTTTTTAAAATTACCTAACTACATGTCAACTATAGATACAGATTTATACATTTACACAGAAGGTAATTGTAAGACAGATCTAAAGGCTGAATTTATGGAGAAGGGAGAGGCTTTAAAGGACGACAATATAGCAAATAATGCGTTTTCAAAAAATTTAACTGGTCCATGTGAATATTAGAAGATTTAAGATCATTGTAAATAAAAATATACCAAAGCTATATGGTTAACAATTTTATTATTGGTTTTTTTGATTTATTTTTATGGCTTGTAAAGGTTCTACCGTATAATATACTTCAACTTCTTATTAATGTGTTTTCAATATTTACAACTATAATATTAAAGCGCTATAGAGTGATCGCTTCAATAAATTATAGATTAATATACAACAAGGAAGCTGGCTTAGTAGAATCCTTTAGAATAACAAAAAATGTATTTATAATTTTGGGGATGCAAAGCATAGACATACTGACTTCGATTGAAAAGAAGTATCCAAATGAGAGTTTTATAAATAAAATTTACAATATTTCTTATTTGACTGAAGCTCTGAATAAAGGGAAAGGCGCTATTATTCTGTCGGCCCATGTTGGTAATTTTACCATGTTAAATATGATACTAGGAGAATTGGGTTATCCTAATTGTTCGATGATTATGAGAGGTGTTAAAAATCAGAATATAGAAGGAAAGTTGAATATTATACGAGAAAAAGCACATATAAAATTTTTTAATGAAAGCAACACAAAGAAAAATACCATAGTTCTAGCAAAATATTTGAAACGTAAAGGTATATTAATTATGCTAACTGACCAGAGGCATATAAAGGGTCCTCCTTTATATTTTTTTGGTAAAACAAAAAAGACTCCTTTAGGGCCAGCGATTCTTTCAATTCTAACTGGTGCTCCTATTGTACCCTTATTCGCACTCAGATCTAAAAATGGTAAGAGTGACATTATTATTAAGAAGGCTATTTACACCAATGATTTGGATATGAATAATGAAAGCATTCGCAAAATATCAGAGCTAACAAACAATATACTAGAAACGTTTATCCGAGAGAACTTTCAACAATGGCTTTGTTTGCACAGATGGTGGAGGTAGTGGATATTTGGCCAAATCTCATTATTAAAGCAAATCAACATTAAAGATATACTATTATAATTTTATGAAGAAACGTATACTCTAAAATCTAATTCTTGGAAGATACTGTTTTTATATTCTAATTTGCTAACGAAATCTTCATCTTTATAATTTTTTGTAAGCATATCTTCTAATCTTAAGAAATTAAATATATGCTCTTTTGTTCTTTTAATAGCGTAATTAGTAGCAGTTCCTGTGGTTATTAGAAATGCCCAATCACTGCTTTGAGCAAGTAATAGTTCACGAGCCATCTGATTTAAAATTCTAATTCTTATAATATTTTTAGTATTTTTATATAATTTTGCATATTCAACCATCTTATCTGCCATATAGTGTAAATGTCGATAAATCCAATCATTAGCTCCATTTAACCATACTTCATAGTAACCTTTATCTCCCCAGGAGGAGGGATTTAAATCAACCACCTGGTTAGTTGGATATTCATTAAGATATTCAATTGGTGATATTGCTTTTATAGCTACGTTATCATTGATATATTTAAAAACATAATAAAGAAATTCTGGTCCTTCAAACCACCAGTGGCCAAAAAGTTCTGCGTCATAAGGAGAAACAACTAGTGGTTTTCTATCGATCAATTCGCCTAATCGTTTGATTTGGTTATACCTTTCGTTAACAAAGTGTCCTGCATGTTCTTTCACTTTTTCAAGTGCTTTAGTTCTATCATAAGGTTCTTTATTAATGTTTTTTCCTGTTATCCTGAAATATTTAAAACCAGTAAAAACTCTAATACCATCAGGGCTTATAAAATCTTTAATATAATCAAAATCTAAATCATAGCCAATGTCTCTATAAAAGTCTCTATAGTAGAAATCTCCAGGGTAACCTTCTTCTGCAGACCAGACCTGCTTGGAAGAGGAGATATCTCTTGCAAAGGCTGCTACTCCATTTTTGGTATAGACTGGAGCAAAAACACCATATTTAGGCCTTGGTGTGGAATAAAGAACACCATGAGCATCAAGAAAAAAATATCTTAATCCACATTCAGCTAAAACATCTTCTAATCCTGAATAATAAGCACACTCAGGAAGCCAGATACCTTTAGGTGGATCGCCAAAATGTTTTATATAATTGTTGACAGCAACAGTTATTTGAGCCTTAACTGCTGTAGTATTAACTTCCATTAAGGGAAGGAAGCCATGTGTTGCTGCACAAGTTATAATCTCAAGCTTGTTTTTATACCTAAAATACTTATATCCATTTAAAACATTTTTACTTAAAAAATTATAAAAGAAATCTTTAATTGATTCAAAGTTATCAAGGTAAAATTTAGCTATTTGTGAAAAGGAAGGATCATCTTTTGTTCGTCTGATCTCTTTTTGTGCAAGAAGAATTTGTTTATTTAGATATTTTTCATATTTGCTCATTAATTCCGGATCGGAAAGCATTTCACATAGAGGAGGAGTCATTGAGGTTGTAAGCTTAAAGGATATTCCTTCATCGTCTAACCGTTTTAGCACCATAAGGAGAGGGATGTAACATTCATTAATTGCTTCAAAGAGCCATTGTTCTTCTAAAAAATAGTCAAATTCAGGATGTTTTACGAATGGTAAATGTGAATGTAGAACAAGCATCCAGTAACCTAACACGTTAATTCCCCTTTGAAAATGAGTCTTTTGAACTTATATTCTTTAATAATTGTTTTAAAAGAGATTTATGAAATTCTATACTCCCTGGATGAGCATCACTATCAATCCCTGAAAGCCTTAATATTTCCATATAATTTTCTTGTACCGTCATAAATGTTTCATCTGTTATTGTTGACAATGTATCTTTTGGTATAACAATTCGTTTGGAAGTTATAATGGGGATAAAAATTCCTTCATCACTTATAAAACCTATCTCAGCCCAGGCAAGTCTGCCAGGAAGATAGTGATGAAAATAATAATTTCCGTAGTCTCCAACTTCTACCTCTTGAATCTCCCTTGTGCCATCTTGGTCTTTGGTGAATATTTTTAACTTATATCTATAAAAGGACTTAATAAGATAATCTTTATACTGCAACCTAGTATTTGTGGAAATTTGCCAATAGCAATATTGTATTGTTGGATCAACCGGTAACAATACAAGAGTGTCTATATTATATGTTTCAGGGATAGGATAGTCGTCTTTTACAATTTTATATGCTTGTTTTTGATCTGAAAAAACTGAACTAGTTGGTTTGCTGCTTGGGACAGTGTTTGAGGAGATTCTATTATTTTTATCTGTGAGTGTAGCTTCAGTGGTTAATTCAGTTGCTTTTAAAGTCTTAATTAATTGAGCTTTTGTAAATTTAGATAAATTTTTTAGACCTTTATTCTTTGCAATTTCCCGAAGTTGCTTTACTGTTAATTCTTCATATTTCATACTTTCCTCCAATAGAAATAAATCAGTGATGGTATAATAGATCTTTATATATCTTTATATATTCACCAGCTGATTTTGTCCATGAGAAATTTAATTCCATGCATTTTTTTGCAATCATCTCTTTTTGTTTTTTATGATTATATAAAACTATAGCCCTTTGTATTGCATAGTATAGCTTATCTGTATTAACTTCGTCAATGCAAAAACCATAACCTCCATCATTTATATCAACAACTGTATCCTCCAATCCACCAGTTCGATTCACAATTGGAATTGTTCCGTATTTCATAGCAATTAACTGTGATAACCCGCATGGTTCAAAACGTGATGGCATAAGCAAGAAATCGCTGGCTGCATATAATTGATGAGCTAGGTCTTCATTAAAACCTGTATAAACAAATATGTTAGGTTTGACAAAGCCGATTTGTTTAAATCTATCTGCTATTTCTTTTGGGCCGTTACCTAGTATAGCAAATGCAGCTTCATTAATTTCTTTATTTTCCAATAGTTCTATTAGGATGTCTGCTCCTTTTTGACTTGTAAATCTAGATATAAAACTAAAAAGTGGGAGCTTACTATCTATAAAGAAATTATTTGAGAACTCTTCTTTGTTAAAATATTTATATTGTAAGGTATTTATACTGTAATTTTTTTTAATTTTATTATCCTGTTCTGGATTCCATATATCATAATCGATTCCATTTAATATCCCCTTAAGTTTATACTTTTTCTCACTTATTACCCCTTCTAATCCATATCCAAAGTTTTTATCCATAATTTCAGTGGCATAAGTGGGGCTAACTGTAGTAAAATAATCGGAAAGAATTATAGCTCCTTTTAAAATATTAATTGCCCCATAATATTCGAGGTAATCTATATTGTATAAGTAACTAGGCATTTTAAGAACATTTAGGCAACTACGATCAAAAATACCCTGAAAGGCTAAGTTATGTATTGTAAGAATAATTTTGGATTTTATAAATGAGTAATCAGTTTTTATGAAAATTGGTATAAAAGATGTTTGCCAATCATGAACATGAATTATATCTACAGGTATATCAAAGTAATCAATAAAATGCAATATAGCAATACAAAAGCAGCCAAATCTTAAATAATTATCATGATAATCAAAGCCATTTTCTGAATATAGCTCTTTTCTAAAAAAGAAATAATTGTTATTTAAAAAGTATGTTTCAACATTTTCATGTATGTATTTATATACAGAGAAATCAAAATTCCCTATAGATGTATTAACAACTGTTCTAAAACCTGTATCGATTAGTTCAAATTTATTAATTATTCCTTTGTAGAGAGGAGTAAAGACCTTTACAGATTCCCCCAGCCTAGATTGAGCTTTAGGTAGAGCATAAGCAACATCTGCCAAACCTCCTGTTTTAGAAAATGGGAAAACTTCACTAGATATATGTATTATATTCAAAATTTATGTTACACTCACAATCTTTAGAAACTTAGCAGCTTCTTCAGGTTCAACCATGTTTATGCTAAAGCCTGTTGCCCATTCAAAACCAGCATACCCTGAGATACGAGGGATGATTTCTAAAAACCAATGATAATCGTAAAAAATACTATTCCAGTATTCTGGATGAGAAGGTCGTTTATTAAGAGGAGGTGATGTATGAATGACCATATTAATATCTGGTTTATTTAAAGATCTATCAAGCCTCGTAAATATTTCTTTAACAATATTTGCTAAACCCAATAGTTCGTTGTTATTAAGTGTTGTAAAATCATGGGAATGCTTAATAGGGTATATTCTTGTTTCAAAGGGTGAAAACGAAGCAAAGGGACAAATTGCAACAAAATCTCTGTTCTCTAAAATTATCCTCTCATAGCTTCTATATTCCATTGCTAGTATATCACAAACTAAACATCTTTCTTTTTGCTCAAAATATGATTTTGATGACTTTAACATAGAAACAACTAAATCAGGTATTACTGGCATGGCAATGATTTGAGAATGTGGGTGAATTAATGTTGCTCCAGCATTAAAACCATAATTTTTGAATGCGAAAATATATCTAAAACGAAGATCCTGTCTAAGATCAACTATTCTCAATTTAAAGGCGTTGAATAAATTATATAATATTTTACTTGAATAATCAGTTAAAGACAGATTATGCAGAGGAGTTTCTATAACAACTTCATGTGCTCCTATCCCAGAGACGATGTCGAAGGTGCCATAACCTTCTCTTTTTAAATCTCCCTCTATTCTAAAGGCAGGGTACTTGTTTGGAACAACTCGTAATGACCAGTCTCCATTTTCCGATCCGCTGAACCTCAGAATTTCTTTAGTTGTAGCGGACTCATGGCCTGGGCAAAAAGGGCATACTTCTTTGTTTTCAGGGATTTCTACTTTTTTCCCCAAATCTATTGGCCTATGTGCCCTTTCTGGTGCGATTACTGTCCATTTTCTTTTAAGTGGATCAAATCTTAATTCAGACATGTAAGTCTTCTATATAAACCTTAATGTTATCATTAAGCTTTCTTGTGAAGGAAAATGGAACTAACAAACAAATACATTGATCAGTTAGGTCAACTCCTTTTTCAGATTGAGATACAGTTTTAACAATATACCANNGATATTTTAAATTTTCTTTCAGTAAGCTGAGAGGCTTCCTTTGTAGAAACGTCATTTATAATTGTATTGCAAATATGGTAGAAATGAAAATTAAATTCAAGTATATATAATAACCTATCTGACAATTCAGTATCAATATCAATGTATGCATTAAGCATATTTTTTTCTAGAAGGAAATTTTTCTTCATAATTGTTTTATATCGTTGATTATTTATAAATATGCCACCAATTTTTTCAAAGCTGATGGATCTTTCATCTGCAGTAAGTCTGGCATCTTTATTTGCAAAGTCGCCTAATTCGTTGAAGTTCATTTTTGAAAATTCTAGTAAATTAAAATCATTTGAAAAGTGGTCTACAAATGAGTTTCTTATATACCAATCATATATGATATTTTCTTTAGCTTCATTAGAAACATCAAGAGACATTTCATGAATGGTTGTGATCCCGTCTTTTTTTGAATTGTTATCACCAGCCTCTAAAATATGCTTATGGTAACCTTCTTTTCTACGTGTGAGTGTGTTTTGAAGATTAAAATTTTCTTGTAAAATATCGAGTTCTATTAATTGCCCATTAAACTTACTGGTGAATATTGCAGACAGATCCTCACTTTTTAATATTGCCTCATTATATCCATCATAGTTAATATCGTAAATATCTATGGAAGGGTATCTAATATTCATTTTTTTGTTAAATAATTTGTCAGCTTCAATAATAAAACGATAAGCATTATTTCTCAAATTAGGCAGATATAGTCCACCAAAAATGCCATGCCAAAAAACATCATTACATTCAGCCTTCAATAAGGCATCTTTTATTGGGTCGTTTTCATCTAATTCTTCAATACGCTTTGATAAGTCTAAAATTCTTTTATGTATATGGTTAGATTCGCTATATTTAGAAAGAAAATTTTTCCATATTCCTCCCTTTATAATATATTGATATCTATCCAACAATCCTTGATTTTTTAAGTGATTTAAGCATTCGTCAAAAAGTTCGTAGCTATTGGCAAATAAAGACCATTCTCCCATTTCCATGTAAGACGTTATTGGTAGATAAGCTATACCTTTTGGCTTATAGGTATCTGTGATCTTTGAAAAATGATTTGATTCTATTTTTTTTTCAGATAAAAGATTTTCTAGAAAATTTGATAACCAACCCTTATTATATACCCAGTCGTAAGTTCCAGGCCAAACACCAAACTTTTCACCATCATCAAATATCACAGCAACTTTATCATCAGTTTTCTCTAATGAAGTTAAATAGTTAATAATTTCAGATACTTCTTTGAAAGGAATAATATATCTTAAATGTTTGTCTATAGGGAAAACTTTTAACTGATATCCATCCTGCTCTGTTATATAGTAATTAAATAAATCTTCTTTATTATATCCGACGGATAAGAAATGATAATCATCAACTGTTATGTAATCTATATCACAGTGTACAAGGTCTGGTATAATAGAAGGATCCCATACACGTTCTGTTAGCCATAGCCCATGGGGCTTTTGCCCAAAATGTTTATATATATAATCATTCATTTTTTTTATTTGGGATATTCTATCTTTTGATGGTATAGCAGTTAAAATAGGTTCATAAAAACCACCTGAAAAAAATTCAATCTGATTGTTTTCTACTAATTTTTTTAATAACATAAAAACATCATTATGATGCAGCCTGATATAATCGAGTAACCATCCACTGAAATGTACATTAAATTTAAAATTCTTATATTTAGAAGAAACTTCAAGAAAAGGTTTGTAACATTTGAAAATTGCATCATCAACGACGGAGTAGAAATTTTCTACTGGTTGATGACAATGAATTCCGAATAACAATTGAGTATTCATATTAAACCATCCAATTATATATTATATTTCCATCTATATTAAGATGTGCATAATTGTACAATGGTGATCTTTCTACTATTTCATCACCCAATCTAAGTCTAAATAATAGCATAATGTGATTTTCATCTTCAAGATCAAGTTGTGAAAAAGGCAAAGCAATTTCTATAATATTTTTTATGCCTACTAATATTTCATCTGATACAATATTATTAACACATATTTCCTTAACATTTTCGTTCAATTCAAAAGTGATAAGGTACTCTTTTAACGAAACAATGCGCAATTCTAAAATATATCCTTTGTTCATTATAGAATCTAATTTTCCATCGACCCTCAAATATAAAAATTTATTATCAAATCCCCATAAAAGTGTTGATAGATAATTTATGTCACTATGCATAGTCCCCATGTCATATTTTAAGTTAAACTTGCCTGCTGAAAGCCATTCAAAGAAGTTGCTAATTTTTCCATCTATTTCAGGAGATATAAAACTAGTTGGATCTTTTAATACACCTGTTGTAACAATACTTTTAATTGGAATATATAGTTCATGTGGAATTGGTAGAGTTGCGATTTTAAAAGCATTTATTAAGTGCAGTCTGAAAAGCTTATCAAAAATATCAGCCTGTGGAGAATAATGATCGTCACCATACCACCAAAACCAATCAGAGCCCTCGGCGATATGTATTTCTTTTGTTAATTCAATGCGATCCTGTTCACTCAATCGATCTACTACGTTTTCTACTTTTTCCTTAGTCATTCCTAAGAGTTCCCATGCTCTGTTTTTCTCTGAATGCCCTACCCAGGTCAACAAATTACCATAAATCCATGAACCAGCCGTAATATTTTTTAAATCATGGACAGGTATAGTAGGTTCACTTATGGCTTCTGAAAAGGTTATGGTTTTAATCCAATTTGTATTTTCTATTGTGTTGTAAAGCCGTGAAAAAAATGGTCTACCATTTTGTGGATAAAACTCCCAAGCATTTTCACCATCTAATATTACTGATACATGTGCATTAAATTCTACGCTATCGTATATTTTTCTCAATTCTGACATAAATATTGAAACTGCTTGATCCTCGTGTAGATCTGCAAATTGGAAACCTATAAAATCACTGAGTTTTTTATCTCTAAAAAAAATGTATAGATCCCCATTAATTGTTGTAAATTTGTGTTTGTGGTAAAGTATCCTTCTATTATTTTGTATATTCATAGGTGTGCGTATTGAATTACTTAGCACATCTTCATCAGAAGCTATCCAATTAATGCCGAAATAACTAAAAAGTTTTGCACTTTCCTTAGAAATACTCCCTTCCGATGGCCACATCCCCTGTGGAGCAATTTCAAAAGTTTTAGTGTGATAGTTTATCGCTTCATCTATTTGAGCTGCAGCATCTATACTAAGAGATATCTCGCCTCTTGGTAGAATAACATTGGGGTAAGATTCCTTTGCTGCATTAATATCGATTAAAAGAGGTATAATGGGATGATAAAATGGAGAAGTTGATAGTTCTATCCGATTTTTTTCCGCCAATTTTTTATATAGGGGTAAAATGTTTGCAACTTTATTGTAAAGTATTTCAATAAGTGTTTGTTTCTCATTTTCTGAATAATTTGCATCTTTATTAATGAGAGTTTGAATAAAGGTTTCTCCTTCTTTAACATAAGTTCCTGTCCATGCTAATAGGAAATGTACTTCAATATCAATTAGTTCTGAGTTATTAAAATAAGTTAAAGCTTTAGTCTGTTTAAAATGTTCAAATTTATTAAATAATTCAGTATAACGAGGTGATGTGAGTATCATATTTTCTACATTGGCCATAAAAAGTTGTGGAATTAGAGTGCTTTTATCTTCATCATTAAGAGTTTCTACAGGCTTTTTTAACATTGACATAAGGAGATCGTTAGCTTTTTTGGAAGCATATTCTTCTATTTGAAAGGCTAAAGATGGTACTATATTAAAAACAGCCTTTATCTTTTTAAAATCATCAAAATATTTAGGCATTTCATAATAGTCTTTAGTTGAGTGAAGAAAAGTCCATGGTAGCTCATAGAATCCAGTAAAATCATTTTTATAATAGGGTTGGTGCATGTGCCATAAAAATGTAAGATAGAGTAATTTCAATTATTTTCCTCTAACCATTTATTAATTTTTTCTTTATATTCATTCTGCAATTCTTCACCTGCCTCATTGGTGGAGCTCTCGGTGAAAAGATGAACATTGGGTGAATACTGATCAGGGATCATGAGAATCCAGCCTTTCTTAGCATAATTTATTTTTATCCCATCGATATATGAGGCATCTTTATCTAAAGCATCCTCACTCATTTTGCGCATTAGGTACCCCTTCTTTTCAACAGGACAGTTTATTACATTGTGTTTAAAATAATAATAGGGTATTTCTATTAGTAGTTCAGATATTGATTTACCAACTTTAGTTAACAGTTCTACTAATTTTATTGAGGCATACATACCATCAGGGGCTATGGCATGCTCTGTAAATCTATATTCAGCTGATAGATCTCCCATAAAATCAAAGCCTCTAATAAAAGTTGCCTTTAAACCAATAAGTTTACCTCTTATTATTTGAACATTTGACAATTTATCATCCAAAACATAAGGTGCCATAACTGGTATATAGACTTTATACTTCCTGTCTCCCAGCTTATCTAAGAGCTTTATAAATAACATCAAAGCAATATCATCACTTAAAAGATCCCCCTTATCTGTAATAATTTTAAGTTTTTCTCCATGAGGATATATTACAAAACCAATATTAGCTCCCATTATTTTAACTATGTCAGATGTTTGTTTCTCTGCTTCTGCAAGTTTACTGTAAGTTCGCGCAAGTTTTGACTCATCATGGTATGCATTAAGCACAATTGAATCTATATTAACTCTATTTAATATATCTGGGAAAACTTCGTCGGTTGTCCCATTGAGTAAATTAACTGCAACTTTGTAATGTCTGGCCTTTATAATATCAACATCAATAGTTTCTAAAAAATGAGTTAGATACTCATTCTGAACATTATGAACATCATATATATTGCCTATCTCATCATGGGTAGCCCTTCTAAAATTTTCTTTGTAAAAAATTCTTTCGACGCTTTTTTCTAAGTTTGTATCAATAGGTAATGAATTGCCATCAAAAAACATAATTTCTGTATGTGTTGGATCTACTGGAGACTGTCTAAAATGTACGGCAAATATTTCACTATGTATATTCAGATTATAACGCATAACTGGTAGCGATGCCATTCTCACATCCACTGCGTTAACACCTGTTGAAAGTAAGCCCCCTAAAAAGGACCTCTTAAGCATTCTGGCAGCCCTGTGATAATCTCTACTCAATAATACACGACTCCCCTTTGGTATAATGCTGCCCACAGATGAGCCTAATTTGGTTGCGATTTCTGCAGATAATTCAACATTTGTTCTAGCAGAAACCTTTCCCCCCTCAAAAATACTCTTTTTCCACTTATCTCCCCAAATTAAATTACTGCTGATTATCGAACTTTCTTCTATCTGTTTGTTTGGCCACACCATAACGTCGCGTTCAAATACTACATGATCACCTACTTCAGTGTTTTCAGCTATAATGCACCCTGACGGAGCTTTTACATAATTGCCTGTACGTGTTTTATCACAAATTACTACATAGTTTAAAAAGACATATTTACCTGTTGTTACATTATTCCAGATAATAGAATTTTTAATCTCACATCCTTCGCCTATAACAGTGTCATCTCCTATAACTGTATTTGTTATTATTGCATTTTTTTTAAGTTTCACATTGT
>DHGE01000015.1:0-1567 GCA_002402635.1 Deferribacterales bacterium UBA4806 | reverse complement strand
GCAAAATCGAATGGCTTATCTGGAGGGATTAATTTTAGTATGTCTGGCTCAAGAACGTATATACCTGTATTTATTGTATCTGAAAAAACTTCACCCCAACCAGGCTTTTCAAGAAAACGCACAATTTTATCGTTTCTATCAGTTATAATTACACCAAATTGCAGCGGGTCTTCAACAGAGGTAAGGGTAATTGTAGCCTTTGATTGTTTCGCTTCATGAAATCCAAGGATTTCCTGTAGATTAAAGTTTGTGACAAGATCTCCACTTACTATGATAAATGTTTCATTAAGAAATTTTTCTGCTTTTTTTACTGCTCCAGCTGTGCCGTAATCGTCATCTGGCAAAATATATCTAATATTTACACCAAAGTTGCGCCCATCACCGAAGTAGTTTTTAATTATATCTGGTTTGAAATAAAGAAGTACTATTAAGTCGACAATACCAGCATTTTTTAGTGATTCCACAATATATGCCATCATAGGCCTGTTAAAAAAAGGGAGCATTGGTTTTGGTAGTGTTGAAGTTAATGGCTGTATTCTTGTACCAAATCCACCTGCCATTATAACTGCTTGCATATCACCTTCCTTAATAAATTATTATTTATAGCATATTAACTACTTATAATCATTTGGTTACTCTCAAAAAGATTAGGAATATATTTATGCCTTGGAAAAGCAACATAAAAAACCTCAAGTCTACCTGTATTTTCTAATATCATGTCAAGTTTGTAATAGGCTTTACCGTTTTCCACCTTTTCAAAATTTAATTCGTAGAATCTAGCATTTTCATAAGGTTTTACAGGATTATATTCTAATATAACATAAACAGCGATATCTAATGGATCTATTCCACCATGTTCCATTATTGCTCTAAAGGTTATGTTGTTGCCAAGTGAGTAATCACTAGCAATTTCTTCAGTTTGAAGTAACCTAACTGTTGGCCATTTGCTTTTAATATCGTTTTGCCACTTTACAAAAGAGTGGGCATTGTTATAGTTATTTTCCTTCATATCTGATGATGAAAAATGCAAATTCAGGTAATATTTTTTTACATATTCAATAACCATTCTTGTAGTATTAAAATATGGGATAACGGTTTCCATACTATTTTTAACAATTGATAACCATTCTCTTGGAATTCCATTTTTATCTCTTTGGTAGAATAAGGGAATTATTTCGTTTTCCAATTTATCGTAAATTTCCTCAGATTCAATAATATCTTGATATCTTTCATCATCATATTCCTCTCCAGCCCCAATTGCCCAGCCATTATAGCCATTATATGCTTGATCCCACCACCCATCAAGTACAGAAAAGTTTAATCCACCATTTGCTGCTACCTTCATTCCACTTGTTCCACAAGCCTCCATAGGGCGTCTTGGTGTGTTTAACCATATGTCTACCGCCGTTACCATATTTTTAGCAACATTTATATTGTAATCTTCTATAAAAACAATTTTATCTTTAAATTCAGGTTTTCTAATTGTGTGAATTATTTTCTTCAAAATATTTTTTCCTGCGTCATCCCTTGGATGAGATTTACCTGCAATTACGATTTGCACAGGCAT
>DHGE01000116.1 GCA_002402635.1 Deferribacterales bacterium UBA4806 | reverse complement strand
AGATAAAATAAGATGACGCGAGGTTCGGTTAGAAGTCTTTCGCCCATTGTGAAATCACGTATTTTGTAGTCATTTATAATTTCAGAGAAATCAGCGTAAATAAAGCCGATGGTTATTATAATTAAAACAGGCAGAATCGAAATCTTAATATTTTTCTTAATGCTTTCTTTAGTGATGCCCTGAATTAAGAATAAATCGAATAATAGAATGCTAACGGGCAGCATCACGGCATTTTCTTTGGTAAGAACGGAAGCCAGTCCTGCCATTACGCAGAGCATGTATAAAAGAACAGAATGAGGAAACTTTTCCGATGTCCTAGCTTTTAAATAAAAATACATGGACATGACGTAAAATAATCCTGCCATGGACGCCATCCGCTGAACGACATAAGTAACAGAGGTTACCAAAACAGGGTTTAATGCCCAAAAAAAAGTTGCCAGCAGAGCCATAGGGTATGCTATATTTTCATATCGATCCTTCAATCTGGGCAGTTTAAGCGTGTTGAAAATAAATAGAAAAAGAAAAACTGATGCAAGATAATGGATGATAAAATTAACTGCATGAAATCCGAAAACATCCATTCCACCAAATTTGTAATTCAAAGCGAAACTTAAGTAAGATAATGGTCGCGACGGTCTCTCGTGAGAATAGCCATATATGCAATGTTTTATTTCCAGCCAGGAAAATGGTTTTATTTTAACATATGTATTGTCGACAATATTGGCATAGTCATCAAAATGCCATTCACCATAGAAACTGTTGGAGTAGGTCGCTAAAAGGATAATTAAAAGCGATAGAAAAGCAAAAGCATATTTTTTCACATCTGATGTCCCTCGATGTTTTGACTTTATATTTCAGTGAAATCCGATAATCATTGCTTTTGCAGGCTTTTTACCTGCTTAGAAAAATAGCCGTATTTCATGCCTGCAAGTATTCCGGTGATTCCCAGTAAAAGCTCGATAATGATATATATCAATCGCATCGCAATAGGCAGAATCAGCGCAGTTTCGATATTAGAAAATTGCTTTAGCATCACAAGCATCGCGCCTTCTCGAACGCCAAGGCCGCCCGGACTGAAAAAAGCGATATAACCCAATATCGATGAAACGGAAATTGCCGCTATAATAGCAAATATATTCGAAAATGGTATATCCATGCATATTCCTTTGGCAAGAAAATATGTGCCTACCCCCAAGGGTATATAGGCAAATATATAAAGCAGTTGCACATATACAAAAATAAATTTTCTCATTTTTATAGGTTGTATTTCCATTTTGAATATGCGGTTTATTGGAATTATCAGATAATTTATTATTGAGGTGTTCCAGATGATAAAAATAAAATCCAGGGCAATTAATAGAATAAAAATCAGAATGGAAATTTCCCAAGGTGTAATATGTAAACAGAAAAGATAATAATATGAAGTATACATTGCTGAAACGAAGGTTAGGCAAATGAAGCATATCATGTTTATATAAAGCACCACTGCTTTAGAAATTCCTTTCGATGACATCAGTGCTATTTGCGCCGCGTAGGTCCATATTTTCCCGGGCATGTATTTAAGCATGGCACTCGTATTATACAGAGCCATGCTTTCACAAAAGTTCAATTTTTTATGAAGGTAATTATTTATGCAGAGTTGCCAGATACATGTGTCCATGAGGAATGCTATTGTCATCACGAAAATCGAGGCGATAATATAGTAAAAATTAATAGCGAAATGATATGCTTTTATCGCATCCCAATTTTTTTTGAATTCCAAATAGAAAAAACAGCCCACGGCAACTATCATTGCCAGTGCGAGAATATATTGTAGTACTTTCTTAAAGTTCAAATTATTGTCTCCGCATTAACTTCGTGAGCGTATTCCTTTTAGTTAGCTGATTTTTTTATTATATACGTTATATGTACAGTAGGTAATTTAAATTTTGATATTTTAAATTCGGTATTTAAAATAAAATTAAGGAATTTATTCATTGCAAACGAACTTAATAGTTTTGACAATATAAAGAGAGGAATTATAAAAAATGTTGTTAATGAAATTCTGTATTCTTTGATTATTGATGCATTATTTAATCTAATCAAATTTTCAATTTCATTTTTTTTAAAAATATACCCGCCACTTGTTTCTTTAGATTGTTTAAAGATTTTTTTATATAAATTGATAATTCCAAATCCATTCATGAAATATTTCCCAGAATAGTAATTTTCAATTAATATTAATTTACCAGTATCATTCAGAGAATTAATTAACTGTTGCAATACAAATGAATGGTTTTGTTTTTTTACGTACATTAAAACTGTTGAACATAGAATACAATCAAAATGGTTTTTTTCGAATGGATATTGTTCGATTTCACATTGAAGGGCGTCTTGCTTAGTATTTTCTTTAAAGAGCCTGATGTAATTCTCAGAAATATCTACTCCTTTTATTCTTACCAATGGATAATTCTCAATTATCGGCATTGATAGTCGTCCGTATCCACAACCCATGTCCAATATGTTTTTATCATTACTAGAGATATTTGAAAGTATTATATTAATTTGCCAATTATGAAAATGTTCATTTAAAATCTTTGGCATATTTATACAAAGCACACTATTTATGTGATCTCCTAAAAGTTTGCTTCTGTTCTCCCAAATTTCTTTATTATTCATTTTGTATCATAAATATTTCTGATTATTTTGATAGCGGTTTTTTTAGTAACCAAATATATGTAGGTACAATAAACAAAAGGTATTTAACAATAATATTACT
This sequence comes from Deferribacterales bacterium UBA4806, assembly GCA_002402635.1. Taxonomy (GTDB): domain Bacteria; phylum Chrysiogenota; class Deferribacteres; order Deferribacterales; family UBA228; genus UBA228. The sequence continues at coordinate 32 of DHGE01000116.1, read as the reverse complement.
GATAATATATTTGGGTCTTCCGACTTTGTTGT
>DHGE01000013.1:2665-3163 GCA_002402635.1 Deferribacterales bacterium UBA4806 | reverse complement strand
TCCTTGTTATAATCTCTGTTAGTTCGTTTATCTGGTGCTAAATATACCTCACATCCTATAATAGGTTTTATATTATATTTTAATGCTTTTTTATAGAAATCTACTATTCCGAACATAGCTCCATGGTCAGTAATGGCAACAGCAGTCTGAGAATTGGATACTAATTTTTGGAACAGTCTGTCTAAATGTATGGCGCCATCTAGAAATGAGTAAGCTGTATGTAAATGTAGATGAACAAAACTATTTTTATTCATTATCTTTGTTAGAGCTGTTGCACAACCAAAGTATTATAGAACAAGTCAGAGGAAATTGCTATAGTTAAATTCTAGTATTATAATATCAGTTATTGTGAAGCATACTGGAAAAAATAATAAAACTATAATACATATGAAGCATTTTAAATCACCTTTAAAGGTGGAATGTTTTTTTATTGCAAACATAATATTTGCAATTTTTTTAGATGATTTATTTTTTGTTCATCTATGTGTTGTAATAGCA
>DHGE01000013.1:0-2639 GCA_002402635.1 Deferribacterales bacterium UBA4806 | reverse complement strand
TATTATCATTGATGTGGATAGCGCAAATAAAGCTGGAATTAAATATATAACAACAAATGGTAAAATTGTTTTGAACGATTATTATGAGTCGGGTGTAGTTATTTTTAAAAAGGATTTCACTAATAGTAAAGAAGTCGAGATGAGTTATAAATTGCCACTCATTTCACGCATTTTACAATTCAGAAAAAACTTTTCTGAATCACTATATATTAATTCTAATGGAGTTATTAAATTAACACAGGCCTTAACAGTAGGGGACAGAACGTATATTCCGACAGAAATTAATGATACCTTTATAATAACTGGAACAATTCATTTATTAGCAATCTCTGGATTACATGTTGCAATGATTACAACATTATTCTTCTTTTTATTGTTTTTTATACCAAAAAAACTTAGATATCTCATAGTATCCCTTTTGTTATTGTTTTATATACCCTTTGCTGCGTTTCAAGTGCCTGTTAGTAGGGCTTCTCTCTGTGCAATTATAATTATGATGTTATTTTTCTTTGAAATAAAGGTGGACTTTAGAAAGTTTTTATTATTTATAGCTTCTTTCTTTATAATATTAAGCCCAACCCTTATTATGGATCTTTCTTTTATTATGTCTTTTTTAGCTGTAGCTGGTATTGTTTATTTAGGTTTTAGCAGTAAAAATAGACTACTAAATGCAATATATATAGGCCTTGCTGCCCAAACTGTCGTTATACCAGTTACACTGTATACTTTCGGAATGACAAATATATGCTCAGTATTAACAACTGTAATTATATTGCCTGTTATTAATATAAATGTATTTATAGGGCTTCTATCGATTATAAATCCTGGCCTATTTGCTCCACTCTTAATATATATTGAAAAAGCCATTCTATATTTGGTTAATTATTTTTATCTCTATACATATAATGCTTTTTTCCTCTACAAGATTAATACTCTTATTTTTTTGTGTATGCTATGTATAATAATAATTGTGTTTTATATGCCCAAGTATAGATTTTTAATCTTTTCAATTTATCTTTTTTTGCTGATACCGGTAGATAATAAAGCTGGAATATATACAATGAAGGAATATAGTAATCTATTTATTATATCACTAAGCAATAATAATGAATTATATTTCAAAGGGGATTATTATTTTTATAAGTATAAATTATTGCCACAATTAGCAAAAATGAAGATAAAAACATTTAATAGTGGAAAAATTTTATTAAAAAATGGGCAGAACAATTACATCAGGTTTAATCATTATGATAAACTTAACACTGTCTGTATTAATAAATGGACCAGTAATTGTGATGTTTTGTATAAAAACGGTTATTTACAAATGCAATCTGAGTCTTTAAAAAAATATCATAAAATTAATAGTGGTACATTAATTTTTATTCCATTTAATGATTATTTTTAACATTCTCATTGAGTATAATTGTATTTTGGTTTAATTAATTGAAAGAATAATTTTTATATAATAGAATCTTATAAATATATAGAGTTTCAAAAATAAGTGTGGAGCAACATTGGGAAATGACTGAATTGGGCAAGTCGATAGATTCAGCAGCAATAGAAGAATTACTGAATAGAGCAACTGTTGGTATAGCAGGCCTTGGCGGGATCGGTTCGCATTTGGCCGTACTACTGGTGAGAGCCGGTGTAAATAACCTGACACTGGTAGATTATGATACTGTAGAACATGGCAACTTGAAGCGTCAATATTATTTTATTGATCAGGTGGGACAGAAAAAAGTAGATGCCCTCAACAATACACTCAAAAGAATTAACCCTCATATAAATTGTTACTCTTATGATGTGAAAGTTACTGAAGACAATATAACACAATTATTTTCACATAGTGATATAATAGTTGAAGCCCTTGATAAAGCCTGTGTTAAAAAAATGTTTATTGAACATTGCATAAAATTGTTCCCTGGGAAAAAAATAGTGGGAGTCTCTGGCATTGCTGGTATTAATGATTGTGAGCTAATTTCTACAGAGAAGATCTCCGAAAATCTATTTATTGTAGGAGATTTTGTTTCTGAAATAACCCCTCCTATTAATTTAATTTCAACAAGAGTGTGTGCTGCAGCATCAATGCAAGCTCACCTTGTTGTGCAATTAATATTGAAGTTAAAATGATTTTTATTGAAAAACTAATTCCACTCTTTTTATTACCTCCTGGTTTATTTTTCATATTATTACTAGTTCAATTAATATTTCAGCAGAGTAGAAAATTTGTATTATTTATTAATATACTGCTTTTAATGTTAGTGTATATAATGTCTGCTGGTTTTATAGTAGATATCTTTATGGGTTCATTAGAAAATAAAGTTCCACCTCTGAGTAAAAATAATATGAATATAGGTGATGTTTATATTGTGCTTGGTGGTGGATTAATAGAGAATAGAAGAGATACAAATTATGGTGCCACTCTTTCTGCCGAATCTTTAAAGAGATTGATATATGCAGATTTGCTCTATAAAGAAAATCCTTTGCCAATAATTGTTACAGGTGGCAAATCACCGTTAAAGAAGAATAACTTTTCAGAAGGATTCATTATGGCTCAATATCTCTATGATTTGGGTGTGAACAGGGGAGATGTTCTCATTGAATCAATGAGTACAAATACCATAGAAAATGCCAAGTAT
>DHGE01000081.1:8993-13104 GCA_002402635.1 Deferribacterales bacterium UBA4806 | reverse complement strand
TCAGTTCTAAAAGCAGGCAATATTTTATATGGGGCATTTACCTTTCTAAAATTCTCCAGGTTATCCAAAACATCACTTACTATACACATTTTTTTAATTCCAGCATTTTTAATTATATTTACTGGCTTTAATGCATCTTTTTGCAGTATTTCTTGAGATATATTCCAAATTCTATCAGCTGAATCCTCGGAAATCTCCTCATTTATATTTAGATTTCTCCTTATATCCATATGAATCCATTCATAAAGTGGATTGCCAACAAAATCAGGAAAAGCTGAAGCTAATTTAAACCACTTTTCCTTATTTGTAGCATCACCAGTAATACATTTCTCATCAACACCTCTTCTCCTCATTAATTCCCATACATAATGATCAGTTTGTCCTTCCAATTGCCAGATATCTTCAAAATTCTTATTTTCACTTAACTGATTAATGTCGACATGACTGTGAATATCAAAGAAAGGTAGGTTCTTAATCTCTTCATAAATATTTTGTGCCCTTTCACTTTCTAATAAATACTTATCATCTAAAAAAGCATTCATATAGCCCTCCTTAAATAATTTTTTAATATTTAAAACATACTTTTCAACGACTTATTAAATACTCAACATATTGGTCAAAGGACTGTTTTTTCAAATTAGATAAATGTTGACTAAGTATACAACCAAAATCTTTAGCAAAATCATTATTAATACTACATATTTTTTTATTATTTATAATTTTACCAATAAAGTCATCTATTGTAATATTATTATTTTGCAACTCCTTCCATAATGTACATAAATAAATTAAATTATCCACTTCATCAGTAACAATTATCTTCCTATTATCATAACTGACAATCAATCTATTATTTTCCCATTCAGAATATCTCAATAAGCTGATTAGAAACGCATAAGAAAATGAAATTAGATGAGGTGCTTTGCCATTCATCTCATAGTATTTATTTATTGTGGGGAAAAGTCGAATTTGAAATTTTGTAATACTATTAGTAAATATATCAGTCCATTTATGTTCAAGATATGGATTTTTGAATCTCTCAATTACTTGATTAGCAAAATTCAAAACTAAATTCTTGTCATATTTAATCGTTGGAACAATTTCTTTAAATATAATTTTATTTATACAATTATTTAATTTTTCATCTCTAAATATATCCTTCACAAAATTTACATTTTTTAATATTGCAATACTTACCATTGCAGTATGCGCACCATTGAGTATCTTCAATTTTAAATCTCTATATGTTGAGATATCTTCATCAAAAATAACATTCAAACCAACTTTATCAAATGGTAAGATCTCCTTAATAGCTTTTGTCTCCTCAATTGCAAATAAATGATAATTTTCTGCAAAGGTTAAATAATTATCTCTATAACCAATTTCGTTAAATATCTGTTCTGCATCCTTCATCGGATAACCTGGAACAATTCTATCTACTAAGGTGTTGACAAAAAGATTTTTTCCCTTAACCCATTCTTTAAATTTATTATCCAAACCCCACATATCAGCATATTTTAAGATAATATCTCTTAAAATATCACCATTATTTTCAATTAGCTCTAATGGAATTATAATAAGGCCATCAACATTTTCTAAAGCAGCATATCTTTCATATAGCATTCTAGTTAATTTTGCAGGAAATGATGAAGGCGGCTTATCATCAAATTTATCACTTCCCTCAAATTTAATTCCTCGTTCAGTGGTATTAGATACGACAACCTTAATATTACTGTCTTTTGCAAGTTTGAGTACATTTTGCCAATCAGAATAAGTATCAATAGCTTCTCCAATAGAAGCTATTATTTCTTTCTCATATATATTTTTACCTTTATCAAGGCCAGCTGTTATTAAAGTAAACAAGCAATCTTGTTTTCTTAATTTACTTAAGTTACCTTCTCTAGGCTTTAGAACTGCTATTCTACCATTAAATAGATTATTACAGTTAAGCTTATGAATAAAATAATCAAAAAAAGCCCTTATAAAATTACCTTCCCCAAATTGAATAATTTTTATAGGTAAATTGAGCAAATCATCTGAGTACGGAACAAGTGATTTATCTACCTTTTTTGAATCAATTAATAATTTATTCAAATAAAGTTCATTCATATATTACCCTACTAAAAGTTTAATTATAATGCTCTTTATTAAGACTCTCCCATAATCCCTGTAAATATGTTGCACCTAACGCTCTGTCATACAATCCGTAACCAGGCCTACCTATCTCACCCCATATCATTCGACCATGATCAGGCCTTATNNACTATCTTAAACATATCAAAGGAGCCACAAGACGATAAATGAGCGCTTTCATAAAAATCCCTTTCATTCTCAAATTTTAAGTTCCTTATATGCGCAAAAGGAATTCTATCCTCTTTTGCAAACTCTTCTGCAATAGATGGTATATCATTGTCTCGATTAGCACCTAACGAACCAGTGCATAATGTAATTGAATTATATGGACTATTATAAAGATTAAGAAATTTTTTAATATTCTGTTTATTTGTGATTACTCTTGGTAAGCCAAAAATAGGCCATGGTGGATCATCTGGATGAATTGCCATTTTAATATCAAATTTTTCTGCATATGGAATAATGGCATTAAGAAAATATTCTATATTCTGCCAGTATTGCTTTTCATCAATTTCTTTATATTTTTCTAGAAGACCTACAATATCTTTTAATCTATCTGGTTCCCATCCTGGCAATTCATTCTCAAGTGAATTACTTTGTTTACTATCTAATACACTACTAAGATTTATTTTCAATGTGTCAGCATGCTTGTATGCCATAGTAAAGGAGTTATCTTCTAATCTTCTATTAAGTTCTGTTCTCAACCAATCAAAAACTGGCATAAAATTGTAACAAACAACTTTTATACCTATTTCAGACAAATTTTTTAAAGTATCTATATAATTTTGGATATATCTGTCTCTCGTGCTTTCACCCAATTTTATTGATTCGTGAACATTTACGCTCTCAATAACTTCAATCTCAAGACCATGTGAATTAATTTTATCCTTTAAGTTTTCCAAACGCGATAATGGCCACACTTTACCAACAGGAATATCCATAAGACTAGTTACTACGCCAGTCATACCTGGTATTTGATGAATATACTCAAGAGATATTTTGTCGTAATTTTCTCCAAACCATCTAAATGTCATTTTCATAATTTCACCTCTTTAATCAATCATTCACATATTTATCCAAAGTTCTCTTAACCATACCTTTACCACTAACTAATTCTGAAAACATTTGCTCAACTTTATCTGCCAAGCCGCATTCATATAAATCAACAGCAAATATATTTTTATTAGATAAAATCGGCCTTAGAATTTGTGTAAATGGCCCTTTGCCATCTAATTTGATCTCTTTAACATAGCTTGTTAATTCTTTATTTAATGGATCAGGACTTAAATAAAAGGGCTTCCCTTCATCATCTATAGCCATTAAGTATCGCAACCAACCTGCAAAAAACAAAGGTATAAAGGTTAGTTTTTTAACTTCACCTATATTTCTGTTTAAATATGATTTTAATGTCTCACCAAATCGAATAGAAATAATTTGTGATGTATCACAGGCTATGCGTTGCGGTGTGTCCGGAACATAGGGATTAGGAAATCTCTTTTCCAATACTTCTTTCATAAAATCTGGGGGGCTAATTACTTTTGGATCAACTACAACAGGTAATAGTTCATTATAACCCACCTTCTCTAATAATGTTCTTAATGTTTTATTCTCCATTATTTTAGCAACAGAATTATATCCTAAAAGGCAACCAAATATAGCAAGTATTGAATGTAATGGATTTAAACAAGTGCACACCTTCATTCTTTCAGCTTTATCAACTGTTTCTCTATCAGTAAATATTACACCAGCCTTTTCTAAAGGTGGTCTTCCATTTGGAAAAGAATCTTCTATTAGTAAATATTCTACTTCCTCAGCATTTACAAATGAAGAAATGTAGGTATGTTTTGAAGTCTCAATTATCTCAACACCATCCACTCCATCATCTTGAAGAATCTTTTTTACACTTTCAGATGGTCTTGGTGTAATTTTATCTATCATACTCCATGGAAAGGATACATACTTATTATCTGAAATATAG
>DHGE01000081.1:5034-8928 GCA_002402635.1 Deferribacterales bacterium UBA4806 | reverse complement strand
CACAATAGTGCTATTAATCCCATTATACTCTTTGGTTCTTTAGGAAACACTTCTAAATCCTCTATTACCTCTTTAAAGTATTTACCCTGCGAATTGGTTAATGAATAACCCTTTTCTGTAATGGTAAAGCTAATGATTTCTAAGGAAGGTGATTCAACTATATCAATTAATTTATTTAGCTCTTTTTTAACATTAATTGAATCAACAACGCTTGCGACAACCTTTTTATCAATATTACCGTCTGATTTTAATGTTACAGCAATAGATAAATTATCAAATGGCTTGTAAATTTTATCAATGATTTCTTCATCAAAGAATTCACATGCTATAATACCTCTATCACTTAAACCCTCATTTAATAACTTCTGTTGCAACACAGCAATATATGCTCTAAAGATATTACCAGCTCCAAAATGTAGCCACATCGGGTTTTTAAGGGTACTTTCTTTTATCCTTTTGACATCAAAGGATGGTAATTCATACCCTTTACTTGTCCAGAATTCTTTATCTTCTAAATTAGCTATGCTCAATTTCATAACATCTCCTTAAATTTCTATCTTTTAACCCTACCGGCACCGCTTCCTTTAGCTAAATTTTCTATCTCAGCTGTACTTACAATATTAAAATCTCCATGAACACTATGTTTTAAACAACCACTAGCAGCAGCAAATTCTGCTATCTCTTGTAAACTTTTATTATCTAAATATGAATAAATAAGTCCTGCGACAAAGGCATCTCCTGCTCCTACTCTGTCTAATACATGTATGTTATATTTTTTAGAAAGCGCAAATGTCTTGCCATCATATAAAATAACCTGCCATCCATTGTCTGTTGCAGTTCTGCTTTCCCTTAAATGACTTGCTACAAGTTTTAAATGATGTCTATTAAAAAGCTCCTCAGCTACTTTCTTGTAGCCTTCTATGTCAATATTCCCTGATTCAACATCTGAACCACTTGAAATACCAAATACCTTCTCTGCATCCTCTTCATTTGCAATTAATATATCAGTATATTTCATATACTCCGTCATAACTTTGTTAGCTTCTTCCTTGCTCCACAACCTTGCCCTATAGTTTAAATCACAGCTCACTAACACATTTTTCTCTTTAGCCTTCTTTAATGCAATTAGTAAAAGGCTTCTGACGTTATCTGAGAGTCCTGCAGTAATTCCTGTGTAATGAAATAAAAGTGCATCATCTAATATATTATCCCAGTTAAAATCATCTCCTTTGGCTGTCGCAAAAGAAGAATTTTTCCTGTCATATATTATACTTGACGATCTTTGACTTATTCCATCTTCACAAAAATATATGCCAAGCCTTTCGCCACCATAAACAATATAGTTAGTATTGATACCAAAACTTGAGCAGTAGTTTACAGCACCTTTACCTATATCATTGTTAGGCAACTTAGTAGTCAAACATGCATTTATGCCTAACTGAGCAAGAGTTGCTGCAACATTAGCTTCTGCACCACCATAATAAATATTAAAAGTCCTGCCTTGACTTAGCCTCTCATAGTTTGGAGGTGTTAACCTCAACATTAATTCACCAAAGGTAACTACCTTTACAGACATATATTACCCTCTCTATATTAATTAATGGCTCTTAAAAATTCTTTAGCCCTTTCCTTTACCTTATCAAAATTCTTTTCTTTAGCATATTTCGTTATTTCACTACCTACAGCAACTGCAAATGCACCACCCTTAAACCAGTCACTAATATTTTCTACACTAACTCCACCTGTGGGTAAGAGCTCAATGTGAGGGAAAGGTCCTTTCACTTCTTTTAGCTTATTGGGACCAATCCAAGAAGCAGGAAATATTTTTATTAACTTGAAACCTTCCTTCATACAATTAAATATTTCATTTGGTGTAAATGCACCTGGAATATATAAAATATCCTTCGAATTACAGATTTTCCCAGTTTCCTTATCAAATATAGGAGACACTATAAATTCGGCTCCAGCATATATACACTCCATTGCTGTAGTTCCATCATTAACTGTACCAGCACCAATTTTTATATCTGAATTTCTATATTTATCTTTTATTTCTTCTATAATTTTAATAGCCTTTGGTACAGTCATAGTTATTTCAATAATTTTAATACCTGCAGAGGCAACAGCATCAATTATTTCTTTACACTCTTCACTACATTCTGCTCTTATTACTGAAATAATTTTGCTTTTATTTATTTCTTGAAAAATATTAGTACTACCCATTTTACACCTCACCAATAAAAATCATTAATAATTCTTTTAATAATATTTCATATTATGAAATATTATTTCATAATTTAATAAAGTCTAATAGCCTTAGATATGCTTGTCAATAAAAAAAATAAAAAAATTATGCAACACCTATCATTTATAATTGTAAAAGAATATAGAACAAACACTGTCAAAATACAGCTTGATCACTTCTAGAGGTTATTAAATGATTAAATATTATTAATAATCACAAAATCTTTTGAAGATATATAATTAATTAAACCATTTAACAAGCAGACAACATAGCATAATTAGGAAGATCTATTTTTTATTCATGAAATTTTTTAGGATTAAAAAAAAAGCATTTCTAAGAACATATTCTTATAAAAATAGGAATATGTACCAATTACATTAATTAAATAAACATATAAAATTACAAGTAAATCAAGAAAAGGAGGCAATATTATGAAAACATTTATATAAATTGTAACGGCACCATTTTTAGGGTTAATATTCTTTTTGACTCTTCCAATTATTTCTGTTTCCTTAATAACTTATACACTATGTGAAAAGATTTATGTTGGATTAAAGGTGGCTGCAAATAGAATGCTTTATTTTGTATGGAGACCAAATGAAGCTTACCTGTCTGGTAGAAAAAGAAAAGTTAATAAGAACAAAAGTAAATAAGGAGGTGATTAATGTTAACGGTTAGTATATTGTGGATAGCATTATTGGGAGCATTAGCAGGATTAGCCTTTATTCTTACTCTCCCATTTGTTATGGCTGGCATGGTAATATGGCAGGCTTTACCAAAAAAGGCATTTGTAAGAATATTTGCTACTGTAAAAGGGTTCAGCTTACCATTTGTAGAGGCATACTTATCAGGTAAAAAGAGAAAAATCGAAAAAAAGAAGAAAAGAAATAACATAATTATTCTTTTATTCTTAACCTTTAAAGGCCTTTGAATAATCTCAAAGGCCTTTTTGGTTTTGCATCTGATTTAGAGCGTTCACAATTTCTATTAGCTTGATAATTCATATCAAAATTGCTTTACAATATAAATTATCTTGTTCTCAGATATGTAAATTAAATAATAAAACATGAAAATAAAACTTAAGAAGATATTAATATATTACTTTAAAACCCTTACTAAAAATATACATAAAATAATAGCAAATACATATATTACTATCAAAATTCTTTATGCCTTAATTACTTTCAAATTTACTGCTTCTACAATATGTCCTATAGCATATATTTTCATTCATGTTACGGTATTTCTCAAATATAATAAAACAATAACTAAAGTCTATTTGAATAGAAAGTAAATTATAATTAGTAACAATTGTACAGACATTACTATTTAAATTACAAAACATTGTTTTCAACTGATAAATCAATCCTTGAGTTCAAAATGATGATATTTATATTGCAAAGATTAAAGTTTAATAATGCTTATTTTAAAATAATTATTATTATTTAATATACAAGTGAAGAAGGTTATATCAATGCTAACTGTAAAGAAAATAAAGTTAGCATTAAATTATAAAAACTGGAATGAACATACATAATTTTTTAAATCGGGCGATGAGGGAGTCGAACCCTCCACCTCAGGTTCCGGAGACCTGCGCTCTATCCTACTGAGCTAATCGCCCCTTCCCTATTCTAAACAAAATATTGCAA
>DHGE01000081.1:0-4906 GCA_002402635.1 Deferribacterales bacterium UBA4806 | reverse complement strand
CCCATAAAACAATTTATTACCTGATACCGTGTCAAATCAATGGGGTGTTCTGAAGTTAATTCTGTATACACTTTATCACTAGTTTTGCCAAATTTTAGAGCTTTAAATCCACCATTATTTGTAGGTTGCTTTTGTTTAACTATATCAGCTTCAATTGTCACAGCTAAATGATTTGCCTGGCCTGTTAAATCAGATGACGTATGGTAATCTGCCTCTTTTGTTTTAAATGCGTTGTTTCTTAAATATGCCCACAAAACTGTAACCATACCCAATTCATGTGCATGATGGAAGACTTCAGTTATTTCTTGAATTTGTCTTGTGCTTTCGTCAGAACCGTAATATATGGTTGCCCCAACTGCAACTGCTCCTAAATTAAAAGCCTGCTCCACTGAAGCAAAAAGTATCTGATCATATTTATTGGGGTATGTTAAAAGTTCATTGTGATTAATTTTTACAATAAATGGAATTTTATGAGCATACTTTCTTGATACAGCACCTAAAACACCTAATGTTGACGCGACAGCATTACATCCTCCTTCTATTGCAAGCTTTACAATATTTTCAGGATCAAAATACATTGGATTTGGTGCAAAAGAAGCTCCTGCAGAATGTTCAATACCCTGGTCAACTGGCAATATCGAAATATACCCTGTTCCAGCAAGTCTACCATGGTTTAATATAGATTGTAAATTCCTTAAAACCGCAGCAGGTCTATCTGTAATAGATAATATCCTGTCTACGAAATCAGGTCCTGGTAAATGCAATTGATCTTTAGAAAATTTGCATTTGTAATTTAATAAATAATCTTTTTCGTCCCCTAAAAGTTCTTCAATTTTTTTAAACATAATTTCCTCCTTTAAAATTGTTACATAAATATAATATATCAACAGGGTATTTAAAGAAGAAAAAAGTTAAAATAATTATTAGTCCTTAATTTAAGCTATTTAAGCTATGCAAAAATTGTAGTTAGTTTTTCTTGTATATAATTTACTGAGTAGTTAATAATTGATGCAACAGGCTTCATAAACAACAATGATAGGAATAATTGCAAGAGCGAGAAGAAAATACAGTAGGAGATAAAAAATAGATAGCCCTTGTCAATAAAAAAATTAATATATAAATAAGCAACAAAACCTGTTGTAAATTGATAAAATATCCCAATGAAACCTAATAAATATAGTGTATTTAAACCTATAAAATCCATCAATTTATTTTTCTTGAAAAACATAGAAAAACTTACCGACATAAATATACCAGAAATGGCAGCTGCATAAAAAATAAAATAATTGCCAAAAACAAGGTGATTCATATATGGACCGCCTCGTAAATGCTCATACTCAGGATATCTGCCAAAATTAAAAAAATATGTTAATATCAATAAAATAGTCAGTGATATAAAAAAAGTGCTAATCTTTAATATACTTTTATTTTCTATGATCTCAAAAAAACCAAATTTTCTTGACAAGTAACCAAATAGATAAAAGGCAGTTGAAGTAAATGCGGTGGGAATAAACCAGAAATACATAATATAAATAAATCCTGTGAAATTATTCTTCAATGGTTCCATAAGATAGCCAATTATTGTAAAAATGACTGCAATGATAAACATTCTTTTTGTTTTAACTTCTGTAAATTTATAAACAAAATAAAACATTAATGAAGTTGTAAATAAACACGTAAGAAACCAGGTAGGAAAATTAAAAGTGGGCACTCCTGCAAAAAATACCAACAACAATTGTGTAAATTTTGAGAACTCATATTTTGTAAGCTCCTCAACAAGAAGTCCATCATAGAAGGTCCTTACAACTAGAAATAGTATTAAAGAAATTATATTAAAGATATACATTGGAATCATAATTGTAGAAAATTTCTTAATAAAGTATTCTTTGAAATTTCTCTGTTTAACACTTGCAACATAACCTGACATGAAAAAGAAAAAAGGGATAATAAAATTTGAAAGAAAATTTAGAGTAGTAACGCCTCTTTCAAAAGGAGCGTTTAATCCGTAAGCACTTTTATATACAAAACCCTCAAAAATGTGTGCCAAAAATATAATATAGATTGAAACTGCTTTACCATTGTCTATCCATTGAATTCTTTTTTTCTCCACAGTTCAATATCCCATAATTTTTTTGACTTTATACAGAGTTATATCAATTAAATCAACACCAATTGGTAAAAAAATAATATATACTTTGAACTTTTTCTGATGTATAAAATCATAGGAACATGGAAAAAAATGAGTAAAAATGAAAATGAACAAATAACATTAGGATCCGTTTTGACAAGAAGCGGAAAATTATTTCAAGACAAGCCTATTCTCTCAATATTTTCAAACAAAAGGAAAGAGTACACTTATAAAGATTTTTATAAACGATCAAAATCTCTTGCAAGTTTCTTACTCAAACTTGGACTAAAAAAAGGTGACAGAATTGGAACTTTAATGCATAATCATCATATTCATTTGGAAGCTTATTTTGGAATACCATCTGCAGGATTAGTAGTCCACACAATAAATATAAAACTCCATGAAGATGATATAGCTTATATTATTAATCATGCTGAAGATAAAGTTTTAATTATTGATATAGAGTTACTTTCTTTATTAGAAAAAATTAAGAATAAAATTAATGTTAAACATATTATTGTTGCAAATTATGATTTACAGAGCACTCATTCATATATTGATTATGAAATGGATGTTATGTTAACCGATCCAGATGATTTTATGTTTCCTTTAATTCATGAAAATGACGTTGCTGGCATGTGTTACTCATCAGGGACAACTGGCAAACCAAAGGGTGTTGTTTATACCCATAGAAACATATGTCTCTATACAATTGTTAGTTCAGGTTCAGCGGCTTTTAATTTAAAAGATTCAGACATTGTTTTGCCATTAGTTCCCATGTACCATGTAAATGCATGGTGTCTTCCTTTTATGGCCATATATACTGGTTGCAAAATAGTTCTACCATTTGCGTATAATGGCGCTGGCAAACTCATTGAATTAATGGAGAGAGAAAAAATCAATTTCGTAGCTGGAGCTACCACTTTATGGTATGATGTTGCACAAGAACTTGAAAAAAGAAATTTTACTCATAGTTTAACAAAAAATGTTACTGTGAATTTAGGTGGAAGTTCCCCATCAAAAGAAACTCTTTTAACACTATTAAAATCTGGAATAAAAGTTATTCATACTTGGGGCATGACAGAATCAACTCCAAATGGATTAATAAACAAAATAAATAAAGAGATATCACCTGAAAATATAGATGAAATTGCAGAAAACCTAACGAGGCAAGGAATCCCATATCCTTTTATGGAAGTAAAAGTTGAAAGAAATGGACGAATTGTCCCTCAAGATGGCAAAACGATGGGACATTTACTTATTAAATCCCCCTGGACAATAAAATCTTACTTTAAAGGTGAAGGACAAGATAGCTTTATAGATGGTTTTTTAGATACTGGAGACGTAGCAGTCGTTTATCCTGATGGCTACATAAAAATAGTGGATAGATCTAAAGACTTAATAAGGTCAGGTGGCGAATGGATTAGTTCTGTTGATCTAGAAAATGCACTTATCGCACGCGAGGATATATTAGATGTTGCAGTTGTAGCTTGTCCCCATCCTAAATGGGGAGAAAGACCTATTGCTTTTATTGTTACAAAAAAAGATTCTCACTTAGATAAAAATTTATTAAAAAATTACTTAATGGGACAATTTGCAAAATGGTGGATACCCGATGATTTTATTTTTGTTGATAAAATACCAAGAAACCCAACTGGAAAAATAATTAAAAAAACTCTCAGAGATACATTGAGTAATTACAATTTTACACTAATTTCCTAATTTATTAATTTAAGAAAACTTAATTTTAGATCCACACATCTAGCATTTTGTATTTTTATCTTAATATTTAGTTATAATAGTCATAAACCTGTTACTCTATACCCCTATCTTTTAAATATTTTGAATATTGCTTGTCAAATATCCTCATATGATTATTTATCCATTCATATAAAAATGAGTAAACACCTCTTAGTAGTATAATTTTTGATTCTTTTTCATTTTTATATTCATCATAAAACATATTAATTATATCAATAAATTGTCTATGTTCTACTATGTGTTCACCAGCTTCAGGATATTTATATTTTTTAAACAACTCCTCTTCTGCAGAAAAGTGATATCCTGCATATTTTTTAAGCTCATCAAGTATTCTTTCAATAAGATAAAAGGTCCTACTAGTTTTCATTTGTATTTCAAGTTCATTTATTAAATCAATTAAATGCCTATGTTGTTCATCTATATGCTTGATGTGCATTATTAGTGTTTCATCAAATTTGACAGACATATTATAAGCTCCCACAAATAAATTATAATTATTTTACATATATTTTACATTTTTACAATTTAAATTAATATAATTGTTAAACACTTATAAAATGTTAATATAAGATTAACTAATATATTTGTTTCATTGACATGAAATAGAATTTTAACTAAAATTTAATATGCTTAAAAGAACTTCTTTATTTAATGAACATAAAAAACACGGCGCACTCTTTGGCGAATTCGGCGGCTATGAAATGCCACTCTGGTTAAAAAATGGTGCAAAAAATGAACACTTTGCAGTTTTACTTAGAGCTGGTATTTTTGATACAAGTCATATGTCAACCTTACTACTAAAAGGAAAAAAATCTAGGGATTTATTACAATATCTAACCGCAAAAGATTTAGATAGAGCAATAGGTAAAGACAAAAAACCATTAAGTGACAACCAAAGTGTATATTCAGTTTACCTAAACGAAAATGGACATGTTATTGATGATACAATAATTTTTCAATTTGATAAAAATAGCTATATCTCAGTTGTAAATGCATCAATGGGAGAAAAAATTATAC
>DHGE01000101.1 GCA_002402635.1 Deferribacterales bacterium UBA4806 | reverse complement strand
TAATAGCTGATGTTGTTGAAGGAGATCCTGCTGATAAGGCTGGAATAAAAGCAGGAGATGTTGTAATAGAGGTTAATGGGAAAAAGATAACAGACCATAGGGAATTAACAGCTACAATTGGTAAGATGTCACCAGGTGAAGTTGTGAAGCTCACAATAATAAGAGAAGGGAAAAGAAAGGTAGTCAATGTTAAACTGGGAGAGCGAAAAGAAGAATCATTAGCATCAATGCCATCAAAGGGGAAGGGTGATTCACCAGTTGTTGTAGAGGGTCTATCTTCTCAGGAGAAATCAGCATTAGGTATTAACAACGGTGTTAAAGTTATAGGTATAAATAAAAACTCCAATGCTTTTGCTGCAGGCCTAAGAGAGGGAGATGTTATTGTGTGGATTAATAGAAATAATATAAAAGCTCCTGAAGATTTTTATAAAATTTATAATGCCATACCAAAAGGACAGGTTGTTGCTTTAAAAATAATATCGCAATATGGGAGCAGGTTTATAGCTTTTGATAAAGACTAAAATAAAGGGAGGAATTCTCCTCCCTTTATTTTTTTTATTGTCCATTTCTTGTGTGCACATCCATAACAGTACTGTTAGTAGTGATAAACAACTTTATCTTCAAAGAAAATCTAGTGATATTGAAAGAATAGATGACTTTATTGATAATTATGTTTTTAATGCATATGATAGGGAGTTGATATATTCATTTAAAAAAGGGTACTCAGAAGAAATATTAGGTCAAAATATTAAAGATTTTTATGTTGATGGAAATTTATTACTATTCTTCACCAATAATTTTCTTTTAACAAACTATCAGCAATGTCCATCAATAGAGTTGAAAAGAAAATATAGCACAATTACATACAATAAAGGATATATTGCGTTAGCTTCACAAAAAGAGATAGATCTATATTCACTTGAATATTGTGGTCTATTATCTATTCAGCATAAAAAAAAACTGTCTAATTTTTTTCTATTTAATTCCTTTATTATTTATTATGACAAGCGATCTATAATAATTGAAGAGCTATTAACAGAAAATGAATATTTAAACATAGGCATGAAGAATGAAATTTTAAATATCAGGACTTTAGATAATAGATTACTTTGTATAATTTGTAGAGATGGTAATATTGTTTATTTTGATGTTATAAAAAAAAGGGTTATTTATACTGTTGATTTAGAGTCATCTCTAATATATGGAGGCCTTTTAGACAATGTTCTGTTTGTATTAGATAGAGATGGTTATTTTAAAAGATATACCATAAAATTTACTGGAAACAAGTTTGATCATATACCTACATTTAGCAAAAAAGTAGCTGATCCCTATGGTGCATTAATTGCTAAAAGTTATCCTGCAATTATAACAAATAATAATCTTATTTTTAATATCAAGGAGATACAATTATTTAATAACCTAAATAATTTGAATTTTGATATTATTAATGGTAATCTTATTTATTTAAAAGAAGGCAGGCTATCACAAGTTTTTATAGATAAGTTAAGATTTATTAAGAAAGTTAAATTTAATGACATAAAAAAATCAGCATGCCTAATAGATAATTCAGTAATATTCAAAGATTTAGACAATAAAAACAAAGCTATTAATTTAGACTCAGGTGTTCAAGAAATATTAAAAGCTGAACCAGCTTTTTGTGATAGGAGAATAATTTTAAAGGATGGATATTTTATTCTTGATAATGGACTATTAAAATTTGCAGAAATAGTGAAAAAAAATGAAAAATACAAGTTATTAATGCGAATAATTGACAATATTTATTATTTTTATATAGAATAATTTTTATCTTGTGTAAAAGGTCGGGTTGTTAATAGTTCCTCTTATATATAAATTATATGCATTCTTATTGTATGTAATACTACATTTTATGTTCATTGAGGATAGCTCAATGCGGTTATTAAGGAAAATTTTTCCATCAGCAATAATTTTTAAATCACCTGTAGATTCCATGTTGTTTATAATTATTTGATTATCTAATAAGTTAGCTGTCCCTTTTAATTCACCTATATTAAACACTTGTTTATCAATATTAATTTTTAGTGGACTTGAAGATATATTAAACGTTCCTTTGATTTTTTTTATATTAATCTCACCTGTAATATTTACAAAACCTCTTATATAATTTTCTATTTCAATGGAACTCAAATCTAATTTTAGGTTATAATTTAGTATATCTTTTTTGAGATTACCTTCAAAAGTAAAGAATTTATTTTGTGTTTTAATGTTTAAACTGTTAGTTATAAGAGATAAAGGTGAATAGGATATTTTAATATTGTTAAGTTCAGTTTTGTTCTTTATAACCAATTTCACATTATGCAGTGTAGAGTTAAATGGCGTGCTACTTATTTTAGAATAATCTAGCGGAATATTACTGGCATTAGTGAAATTCTGTATCTTTGTAAGTATAAATATTTCATAAGGGTAGGAGAAGGTTAGAAATAATAATGTAAAAATTAAATATATAAGAATATATTTAAGCAAATTTATTTTGTTAAGCTTTGTCATAATTTATTAATTTCTAAATATATGTCTGCCCTTTTAGGATTATCAAAACGTTTTGTTAAGTTAAAAACTTCTATATTAAGGTTGTTGTATTTATCTAGCTGAGTAAGTATTTCTACTATATCATTGAGTGTAAGTTGTTCAATTCTTACTGATATTCCTTCAGAACCTATATTTGTAGGTTTTGGTTTTAGTGAAGTCATATTTTGTTCAAGTTTTAAAGATCTACCAAATATTTGCATAAAAGATAATAGACCACCTGTTACCTGGAGTCGTTGTTTTTTACTGTTTATTATAAATTGCTGGTAAGCTTCATTGGCTTTAATAATTTGTTCTTTTTTCGTAGCTATATTATTTTTTATGTTCTCTATTTTTATTTTAAAAAATAGATGAGTCCAGTAGAATAAAAGAAATATCCCAAATACAATTATTATTACGGGTAAAAAGGTGTTTTTATATTTATTATATAAAGTTTTTATCTTTTGGACTTTTGTATTATAAATAATCATTTATAATTATCCTATTCTCAATGAAAAACTAATATGTTCTTCTTCTTTTTTTGTATTTAAAATACTTACATTTTTTTTTGTATATTCTTTTAGTTTTGTTGTAAAGCTTTCTAAAGAAGAATAATCTTTTGTTATACCATCAAAACGAACACTGTCTTTTCTAATATTTAATGAATCAATAATTGTTTGGTTGTCAATCGACTTACTTATATATTCAATATTTAAGAGTACTAATCTATTGTTAAGTTTAGTTGTGTTACGTGTTTTAGATATTAATGAACCATATGGATCATTAGAATCAATTACACCTGCCGATCTATATATTTCTACTAATAAATTTTCATGTTTATTTAAGTATTTTTTTATTGCATTTACCCTTAGAATATCACCAACTATAAAAATTATATAAGAGATAAGGATTATTGTTATTGGGATTTGCATAGATTTAGCAATCGCAAAAGATCTATCTTTTTTTATAATATTGAGATTTTCATTTAATTCATCTAACTTTTCAATTATATCGTCAGCAGTTTTTATTTCATCATCAGTTGCAGCTATATGTTGAATCTGGTTATTTATTATTTGGTATATCATATTATCTATTTTATAGTTAAAATTATCAAACATATGTAGTGATTCTATAAAAGGTGTGGATATTTTATTTGCATTTGAAAAAATTTCTTTATAATTCTCAACTAGTTGAAATAATTTTTCAGTCATAATATATATAAGAACTAATTGTTTTATATTGATAAAATTAAAATGTGATATTAGTTCTTCTGGGTAATTTACTAGTAAAAAATTTTTAATAATTGCAAGTTGCTTTTTCTTATTAGTTGCAGGCATATCTATTGACTCATAGAAAAAATAACTATCATCTATTAATAATTGATATTCCATATTTTCAAGATAATCTAGACTTATTTCTTCTAAATTTTGTTTATTTTTTAAGTAAAAGTTGCCTTTTTTTAGATATATTATCTTAAAAGTATTCATTATCAAATCCCTGAATAAATTTTTCTATCCTTTGGTCTTTTCTGTTAAAAAGCATATGGTAAGTATATTTGCTATCCAATAATTTTACAACAACTTTTACATAGTAAAGATTGCTTTTAACTGTTAGAAAATTTACTGCTTCAATATATTCATCATCACTTATATAGGTAGCTTCCCTTATATCTGATATATCCTTATATTCATTATTTCGTCTGTAATCAATTATATCTTCAGCATAAGAAGTTAATTCAGGTAAGTAAGCCTTTAAAACTTTAATATCACAAAAATTTATATTTAATTTTTTATCTTCATCAATGATTGTAAAATAGTTTTTTAATTTATTATAGCTATTATAATTGTCAATAAAGGCCAGCTCCATTACTGTGTCTAATGGTTTATTTTTAATTTTGTAAATAAGTCCTTGCCGATCGTATGTATATTCTTCTCTGCCATCGTCGGCTGGTTCTAAGTCTTTATCTATCCAATCTTTTATTATTCCTGGTGTTAGGCCATTAATATTTTCTTCTTGAAGTATAGTTTCAATTGCATTTACTATTCTAATATTGGTATTCGTATCACCTTCTTCTCCTAATAAATTGATATTTATTTTTACATTTGCAGGTGTAATCTCAAAATTTATTATACTATTTTCAATTTTTAATGGAGGAATATTTTTCCAGAGGTCTAAAGGAGTATCATAGGCATCTTCATCAGCTACAAAAAACTCCTTTATTATATCAATGGAGCTAATTGCATATAAATATGCTTGGTTATGAAAATATAGATCGTATGTGGCCTCATAGTTTTTTGTAGAGTTTTCATTAATTAGAAATGCTATAGCAACTGTAAAGGAAATTATAATTAAGACATAAATTAAAACGGTTCCTTTATTGTTTTTCATTTTTTATAAATTTTCCTGAAGAAATTTGATAAGTTCGCCCATTAATGATAAATGTTAAACGCATAAGTCTAGGATTTGCAAGTTCATCAATAAAATCTTCTCCATTAAAGGAAGTGATTTCAAAATTTTCTACGTCTCCAATTAATTTAATTTCTTTTTTAAAAGTTAAATCTTGATTTTTTTCACTTCTAACAAGGTAATCATCTTCATCTATGAAATATGATACAATGACTGGAATTGATTTATTGAAAAATAAACTATTATAGGTTGAAAAAGTAAGTATGGGAAAATTATTAAGTTTATTCATGATGAAATAATTTTGTTGGGTTCTATTATCTGTCTTATTATCAGAGTAGTTATCTGTAGAAGATTGTTCAATTACATTTTGGCCATCAACGTTTTTGGAAGGATTTGCTTCATTTGGTTTAATAGTTTCATTTATACTTTTTTTATTTAATATACTTTCATTATCAATAAATGTTCTTTGTTCTTCGCTTAATTCAGTCATGTTTATAAAGTCATCGTTTATAATCTTAGACAAACTGTTGTATATTCCTGTATAATATAGATTTTCACTTGTGGACGTTTGGGCTTTAAATATAGTATTAAAGAGTGAATAAGTACCCATTATAACTATAGCACTTATGGTCATTGCAATGATCATTTCCAATAAAGTGAATGCTTTATTCGAGTGGCGTAAAAGTGTAATAGAAAATATTATCTCCTCCCGAAGTTATCCTTGTTTCAATAAGTCCAAACTTACCTGTTATGTTGTCGTAACTTTCTCTTAATTCATGTTTTGTTTTATTAATGTTTAATTTTATTATAGCTTTTTCATCAAACATCTTGTTCACTACATCTTGGTCTAACATCTCATCATGATAACTTATGCTATTTCCCAG
>DHGE01000090.1 GCA_002402635.1 Deferribacterales bacterium UBA4806 | reverse complement strand
AAGAGGAAATTGTGCAAGAGTCTTTTATATTTATTATTATAGTTGTAATTGGCCTTTTTTCTCTAAGCATACCTATTATTTTTTGTGCCCTCCTTCTTTTTCTATTTGGTGACGAAGAAAATATTAAATATATTATAGGTTTTATGCTGGGTATGGGTATTGGGTCTAGTATAATAAGAATCAGTGGAATAGTATTTAAGCAAAGTATATTTTATGTTAATGAAAAAATAGAAACTCTGCTTATGACTATGCAAGAGGAAAAACGTGAATATTATAATTCGGCGATAAGGGTAATGGATAACATTCTAGTAGATATAACAGGAACATGTTCAGAATTATTTGATAATTATATGTTCATAATACTTGGAACTATACTGTTAGCATCTCTTATTTCTCCTTCAGAAATGGAATTATTGAGCAATGTGGCTTTTGATATGAGAGAAACATTAATGTTTCTTCCAGTGGCACTCTCAACCGTAGTCTTGTTGGTATTTATTATTAATGCATTTATATTATTTCTTTTTAAAACAGTTAAATTAGAAATTATATTAAGATATTTTTTATTTGTGATTTTTTTTACTTTGGTATCTTTGACATTCATTATAATCTTTTTATATGGCTTAAATATTCGTGTTTTTACTACTTATTTTTTAGGTTCACTTATGGCTTTAGCTTTTAATGTCATATACGGTCATTTGAAAGTGAAAAATCTTAAATACGACTTAATAAATATCTTTGAAGATACTTTTATTTTATTTTCTATATTAGCAGTTGCAACTATATTATCTATGTATATAGCTGGAGTTTATGGTCTATCAATGATGTTTTTAGGGTTTGTCTCATTTAATGGAGTATTCATAAGTGAGGTTATAATATTATACGTAGCTCTTTGCTATAATAAAATTAGACAACAATTGCCTTGTTTAAGAGAAAAATTGACTTTTAGGATTGATAATGTATTTGGATATTATGAAAAGAATCCTTATATTGCGCTTCCTTATGTAATTATTCAATCAGTTAATATGTCATTGATGCTACTTATAATATTTATTCTCTATAATAACATTTCATTAATAAATATCGCAGCATTTTATGCTATTGGTGGTGTATTATTAGGTGTTTCTATACTTTCATTTGAATTTATATTGGTGCATATTGCTATAAAAAAAGATATTCCTTTTTTAAACTCCATTAGTATTAACACTCTCAAATTATCTCTTAATAAAGGTTTGAATAATATTATAGATAAATTTTTTATGAAAATAGTGGATAATACAGTTAAAAATACAATAGTAAAAGTAACAATATTGTTTTTGCCTCTTTTATTAACAATAATTTTTTTATTTTTGATTTTTAATAATAATATAATGTCTGCTTTTATTCTTGGACTTGTGTTTTTTTATATGGGTATAACTATAGTACTTATTACTGTTGATAAAATTCAAGGCAACGGAAATACTACATCAAATATTGTTTATTTTAAAAACTCTTGTAGCATTTTAGGCAGCGATATTATAAAATTTATGATATTAATTATATTAATGTTTAGGTTTGGTTCATAAATGGGATTTAGATGTGGCATTGTTGGACTACCCAATGTAGGCAAATCGACGTTATTTAATGCTCTATCAAAGGGGCAAGCAAAAATTGGTAATTTTCCTTTTACAACCATAGAGCCGAATATAGCCATTGTTAATGTTCCTGATGAAAGACTCCAAAAAATAGCGAAAATAGTTAATGCACGGCTTATTACCCCTACAGTTATAGAATTTGTTGATATTGCTGGATTAGTCAAAGGAGCGAGTAAAGGGGAAGGTTTGGGAAATCAATTTCTTGCACAAATTAGAAATGTAGATGCTATTGTTTTTGTTGTCCGTTGCTTTAGTGATGATAATGTTGTACACATTTCTGGAAAAATTGATCCCTTGGAAGATATTTCTATAATCAAAATGGAATTGATAATGTCAGATCTAGAGATAGTCCAAAAAGTTAGGGAGGGGCTTGCAAAAAAAGTGAAAGTTGGTGAAAAGGAGATAAAAGATAAATTAAATCTAATTAATGATATAAGTAGTAGATTATCTAGAGGAGAATGGCTTTTTAACCATTATAATAGTGAAGAGTTTGAGGTGATTAAGGAATATAATTTACTTTCTGTTAAACCCTATATATATGTGGCCAATGTAGATGAAGCAACATTATTAGATAG
The DNA here is from genome assembly GCA_002402635.1 of Deferribacterales bacterium UBA4806. Taxonomy (GTDB): domain Bacteria; phylum Chrysiogenota; class Deferribacteres; order Deferribacterales; family UBA228; genus UBA228. Next base: position 539 of record DHGE01000090.1, on the reverse strand, counting down.
TGATAGCAATCCATTTATAAAAATCTTAGATGAACACTTGGCAGATGAAAAAGATAGGATAATTAAAATATCATGTAAATTAGAAAAGGAACTTTCTGAACTTGATGATGAAGAAAGAGAGGACTTTTTAAAAAGTTACAATTTAAAAGTTTCAGCATTAGAGGAATTAGTACAGAAGGGTTATGAGGTTTTGAATTTAGCGACATTTTTTACTGCAGGAGAAAAGGAAACAAAAGCTTGGACAGTAAAAGTAGGGACGAATGCACTAGATGCAGCTGGGTTAATACATTCAGATATTAAGAGGGGCTTTATCAGAGCAGAAGTAGTAGATTATGATACTTTTATAAGGCTTGGAGGTTTTTCTGCTATCTCAAAAGAGGGTAAATTAAGATTAGAAGGGAAAGATTATATTATAAAGGATGGTGATATAGTCTATTTTAGGTTCAATGTATAAGTTAATTTTAATATTACTCTTTTTAAACCTGTTATCTGTATGCCAAAGTTCAGAATATATTGAAAGGTTGGGGATTGTTAGAGAA
>DHGE01000043.1:11228-20082 GCA_002402635.1 Deferribacterales bacterium UBA4806 | reverse complement strand
AGGGAGCATATTCCGGGAAACCAGTGGCACCATTGCCTATTTTGAATGTAACATTACTTATATAGATGCTTTTCAAAATCTTTGAAGCTCTAGAGTATAGGGCAGGAAGAATTTCTATAGTGTAAACATGTGAAAAAATTTTTGCCAATATTGCTGTTTGGTATCCAGAACCTGTTCCTATTTCAAGTATGTTCATACTATTGTTACAATACAAACCGGAAATCATTTTAGCGACAGTTGAAGGTTTTGATATAGTTTGGTTATAACCTATTGGTAGAGCAATATCCTTATATGCTTTAAATTTAAAAGCATTATCTAAAAATAATTCCCTTGGTATACTTTCAAAAGCATTCAAAATTAAAGGATTTCTTTCACAAGCAGGAGCAATTATATCTTCTATAAAAATTTTTTTCTTAGAATTATTCATAAACTTTTATTGAGCAATATTTGTGTGCCAATTCCTGTATCTGTAAACATTTCCAGTAGCAAAGAGTGAAGTATTTTCCCGTTAATAATGTGGGCTTTGTTAACACCAGATTCCATTGCAGAAATTATAGCATCAATTTTTGGTATCATTCCTTCTTTGATAAAACTCTCTGATTTTAATGATTTTAATTCATTAACTGTTAAAGTAGGAATTAAATTCCCCTTCTCATTAAAGATTCCAGTAACATCAGTTAATAATATAAGTTTTTCTGCATGCAGTGCTCCTGCAATATACCCTGCTGCAGTATCAGCATTAATATTGTAGGTGATATAGTCATTATCGACTCCAATAGGACTTATTACAGGTATATATTGATCTTGAATTTTATTTATCAAACTAGTGTCAACACTGACAATTTCACCAACTTGTCCTAAATCTATATCACCTATGATGATATTCTCAACATCTCTTTTTAATATCATTTTTTTTACATGTAGAATTGGGCCATCTTTACCTGACAGTCCTACAGCTTTCCCGCCAAATTTATTTATTAAATTCACTATATCTTTATTGATTTTGCCAGTTAGAACCATCTCCACTACATCCATAGTTTCATGATTTGTAACTCTTAAACCATTAATAAAGGATGTGGGGATATTTAATTTATTTAGCAAATCAGCTATTTGTGGGCCTCCTCCATGTATAATTATAACATTTATACCAACGAATTTTAATAATATAATATCCTTTGCGAAATTTTCCCTCAAAGTATCATCAATCATTGCATGTCCACCATATTTTACTACTATGGTTTTACCATAGAATTTTCTAATATATGGAAGTGCTTCAATTAAGACACTTGCTTTTTTTATTTCATTTTCCACTGTCTACTCCTGTGCAATAACAAAGGCATCCGGAAATGTCATCATTATTTTTTCTAAATATTTTTCGGCTTTTCTTCTATCATTGAATCCAGTAATCCATACTCTATAGTACCTATTGCCATTAATTTCTACCCCTTTAATTTGTCCTTTTTCTATCCTTGATGCCAGGTTTCTAGCATTCATATAATTACTAAAAGATCCAATCTGTATGGCAAAAGATCCTTTATTGATATCAATTCTCTTTCCATGAGCCATATAATAATTAGGATTTTCTGATAGTAAAGTTACCCTTACTTTTGCAAGTCCCGATTGAGATATACCTATCTTTTTTGCTGCTGAATAAGACAGGTCTATAACCCTGCCTTTAATAAATGGCCCTCTATCATTTATTCTTACAATTATCTTTTTCTTATTTTCAAGGTTTTCAACTAAAACATATGAACCTAGTGGCAATGTTTTATGAGCTGCTGTCATTGCATACATATCAAAGGGCTCCCCACTCGAAGTAGGTTTACCGTGTTCTTCTCTGCCATACCATGAAGCTATCCCTGTTTGAACAAATCTATCAACACGTGTCATAGGGTAATATGTTACCCCCCTTATTATATAAGGTTTGCCATATTCAACGTTTCTATAGGTAGAATCAGGTGGTCTATATTCGATTTTTGCAGAACACGAAACAACCATAAAGAGCCACAAAATTAAACTTTTATTTAATAAGTTTCTCATAGATTTCTTTAAGTTTATCTACAGCTTCCTCAATAGTGTTATAGGTCAGTTTATAATCGAAGTGTGGTGGGAATGAATGATTATATAAGGGATCATAGTAAGTCTTTAATATCAATTCTGCAAATTCCTCAAATCTGTTTTCATTTAAAAGCTTGAGCAAATTTAAGCTTTTTGTTTTACCAATATATTTTTCAATACAATTGAATGCCTTTATTATTTCATTTTTATATATATGTGGTTTGTATTCTTTGATAATAAAATCGACTCTGTTTTTTAAGGGCATATCTAAGTAAATTTTTATTCCAGTAGACATGCTGAAGAAGACCTTTGTAGGTATAACAACTTTCCCTATTCTCCTGCTTTCTCCTTCTATGAATATCATTTTTGGGTAGTTCTGTTGGTATAGGCTGTACCAAATTTTAGACTCAAATTTTTTTTGAGTAATACTACTAAAATTTTTTTCACCAATATAGCCAAAGCTAGATCCTTTATGTGAAGCACACCCTTCTAGATCTGCTGTAAAGTACCCTTCTTTGTTTAGGTTTTTTAATATTAATGTTTTACCGCTACCAGTGGGGCCATATAAAGTTATACATTGTAAAGAGAATAAATCGAAGAACTTACATATGCTTTTTCTGTATGACTTGTAACCTCCATGTAATTTCACAGAAGGGATCTGCAACAGACTCAATAGTGTTTGTATAACTTCACTACGATCACCACCTCTTGCGCAATAAATAATTAGCTCTTTTTCTTTCTTTGATTGGTTTATAATATTTTCAAGTATTTCAGGGAGTCTAGTATGAATTAAATTTAATGCTTTAATCTTTGCTTTGAAAGGTCCATCATTCTTATATATTGTACCAACAATCTTACGCTCTTCATCATTTAAAAGAGGTATGTTAACGGATGTAACAATATTATCATTTAAATATTCAGATGGGGATCTTACATCTATAATAGCATAATTTTCTAACCTATTATTGAAAAGTTCTCCTATTTCAATAGTTGGTTTAATTCTTGTTGATAATACCATATGTGGATATCACAAATTCATAGAGAGACCTAAAGCCATATGCTGTTCCGCCAGACCCATAAAGAGGATGTTCTTCTTCTAGGTACGCTGGTCCTGCTATATCTAAATGAATCCAAGGCTTACCATCAACAAATTCTTCCAAAAAAATTGCTGCAATGATGGCTCCGGCTTCTCTCCTTTGGTTTGCCACGTTCTGTAAATCAGCATTCTTACCTTTAATTCTTTCTCTGTAGTCTTCAATTAAAGGCAATCTAAAGAAATCTTCTTTAGTTTTATCAATGCATTTTGAGAAAACTTCTGATAAAAGTTCGCTATTTGTAAAATAACCAGCACAAAAAGAACCAAAAGTTACTACTATAGCCCCTGTTAATGTAGCAATATCTATAATAATACTAGCTCCATTTTTTATACCATAGGAGAGACTATCAGCTAGGATAAGTCTCCCTTCTGCATCAGTATTGAGGATTTCAACATTTTTACCTGAATAGGAAGTATAAATGTCTCCTGGCTTATAACTATTAGTACCAATAATGTTTTCAACAAGTGGCAATAAAACAGTTAAGTTAATTTTAAGCTGCATTTCGGCAATCAAGTTGATTAATGCATAACTAATTGCAGCCCCAGCCATATCACTTTTCATTGTCTCTATAGAACCTGTTGGCTTAAGATTTGTTCCTCCAGTGTCGAAGGTGACACCTTTACCAATTAAACAAATATAACCTGACTCTGCTGGTTCCCCTTTGTATGTCATTATAATGAATTTCTGTTTGTTTGGGCTTCCTTTACCAACAGCAGCTATTAAATTTAATTTTTTATTTTCAATTTGTTTTTCATCCCATATATCTATATTAACATTCTTCTGGCTATTATTTTTGATAAAAAGACTAAAGCTTTCAGGATTTATTATATTAGAGGGTTCATTTGTTAAATCTCTTGCTAAGTTTAGGTATTTAAACAAAATCTGCAGTTCAGAAAATTTATTATTAAAAAAATCAGTAATATTTGTATTTTCAGTTATAGTATATAGTTCTGTTAATTTTCTCTCTTTTCCTTCCTTTTTATATTTAGAAAAAGTGTATAGACCATAAAAGATTCCTTCAATAAATTTACATGTGTAACTATCATCAGATCTTTGTAAAATATCTTCAAATGGTATATAGTAAAATTTATTATAATGAAATTTACTTATTATATCTGTAACTTTTTTACCAAGATACATTGATTTTTTATCATTGAAATCTGCCGGTAAAGAACAGAAAATTACAGGTTTTAAACAATTTCGTAACTTCATGTATACTAATTTTGGAGAGGCATGAATATTTTTCTCCAAATCTTCATTAGGAATTTTATCCAATTCTATATATAATTGGTCTCCTAATAAATTTTGTAGATATTTGCAGTCTCTTTTATATGGTATGAAAAGGGGGCAATCAGGGTTTTCATCTAAAATAATTTTTTTTTGAATTATAACTTTCATTTTAAAACTCATTATAGTATTATGTAAACACAGTTCTTTATAAACAATGGCAAAGATTATGTCAATCGCAAATCAAAAGGGTGGTGTTGGAAAAACTACAACTGCAGTGAATCTGTCTGCATGCTTAGCCTCAGCTGATTTTAAAGTGCTGCTAATTGATATGGACCCTCAAGCAAATGCTACAAGTGGGTTAGGGATTTTGCCTTCAAGGCTGAAATTAAGTATTTATGATGTACTTATGAATGATTTTGATATGAAAGAAATAGTTATCTCTACGGAAATTGCAAATCTATGGATAGCTCCAAGCAAGATTGATTTAACAGCTGCAGAGCTTGAGCTGGTAAGTATAATTTCAAGAGAAACGCAATTAAAGAAAAAAATAAAGGATGTTGAGCCCTTTTATGATTTTATTTTAATAGATTGTCCACCATCGTTGGGCCTTTTAACGATAAATGCTATGGTTGCTTCACATTCCATGCTTATTCCTCTACAATGTGAATACTATGCACTTGAAGGTTTGTCAAAGCTGTTGTCTACAATAGATCTAATTAAAGACAATTTGAATAAAGAGTTGACGATTGAAGGAATTGTTTTAACTATGTATGATCCACGCAACAATTTATCAAGGGAAGTTGAGAATGAAGTAAAGGAATATTTTAAGGAATTAGTGTTTAATACAAAGATACCTAGAAATGTAAGATTATCGGAGGCTCCCAGTTATGGACAACCTATTATAACATATGATGTGAAATGTAAAGGTGCTGAAAGCTATATAGAACTAGCTAAGGAATTATTAGGAAAATATGAAAAAGAAACCATTGGGTAGAGGATTGGAAGCTCTAATACCAAAAGCTGAAAATAAAACTACAGTTATAGAATTGGATATAAATGATATTGTTCCAAACAGAGATCAACCCAGACATTTTTTTGATGATGAAAGTCTCGCAGAATTAGCATCGTCTATTAAAGAACATGGAGTTATTCAACCTATTTTAGTAACTAAGGAACATAACAAATATAAAATAATTGCTGGTGAAAGACGTTTTAGAGCAGCACAACAAATTAAATTAGAAAGAATTCCTGCAATAATTGTAGAAGTTACGAGTGAAAATCAAGTTATCGAAATAGGATTAATAGAAAACCTTCAAAGAGAAAATCTAAATCCTATAGAAGTTGCAATGGCATATAAACAACTGATAGAAAAATTTCAATATTCTCAGGATAGTTTATCAAAAGTTGTAGGTAAGAGTAGAAGTGCTGTAGCAAATACACTGAGACTTTTAAATTTGCCTGATGAGGTATTGGAAGCTTTAGGCAAGAATATTATTACCGAGGGGCATGCTAGAGCATTGTTATCTTTGGTGGACAAAAAGAGTATTATGGATGTATATAAAAAAATTGTTGATAATTCTTTAAGTGTGAGAGAAACTGAGAATTTGATCAAAAAATTAAAAAATAACAAAGTGCATAAAGGAGAGGTTCCTTCTACCTTTTCACCTTTTAAAAAAGATATAGAAGAGGAATTTGAAAATTACTTTAATACTAAAGTAATGATTTCGGGTGAATTTCATAAAGGTACAATAAAGATTATTTATAAATCTAAAGATGATTTACATTATATAATAAATAAAATAAGAGGTAACCCATGTTAAAGCCAAAGAAGGAAGAAACAAAAATAAATGCCTTTTTGGGTAAGAATACCAACTTTAATGGTACTTTGATTTTTGATGGACTAGTAAGGATCGATGGATCATTGGAAGGGAATATTAAAACGGATGATACGCTTATACTGTCAGAAAGTTCTAAAGTCAAAGCAGATATTGAAGCTGGAATAGCTAAAATCTCCGGAACATTTACAGGGAATGTTACAGCAAAAGAAAAAGTTGAACTTTTTAAACCTGCGAGCATTACAGGTACAATTAGATCTCCTTTGTTATTTATAGAAGAGGGAGTAATATTAAACGGAACTGTAGAGATGTCTAAAGCAAAAACAACATTAAAAGAGGTGAAAAGTGAAAAGGAAACCTTTGATCGCGGCAAATTGGAAAATGAATAAAGGAATTGGAGAGTCATTAGATTATTTTTTAAAATTTAAAGATAAAAATATTGACTACTCCCAGGTGGATGTATTAATAGCTCCACCATATATTAGTTTATATCCCATGTATAAAGAAATTAAAGCCAATAAATCCCCGATATTTTTATCATCTCAAAATATTTATATGAAAGATGAGGGGGCTTATACTGGAGAAATTTCAGCTGCCATGGTAAAGAGTTGTGGTGCCACTTATACTATTCTTGGTCATTCAGAAAGGAGAGAGTATTTCAATGAAACCGATGAAATAGTTAATATGAAGTTAAAAAAAGCTATTAGTGCAGAATTAAATATTATTCTATGTGTTGGTGAGAGAGATATAGAAAGAGAAGCAGGTGTTGCCTATGAAGTAGTTCTATCTCAGCTTGGAAAATCTTTAATGGGAGTAACAGAAGAAGAAATAGAGAGAATTGCGATAGCATATGAGCCTGTATGGGCTATAGGTACAGGGAAAACTGCATCTAGTGAAGACGCTGAGGCTATGCACAATGAAATTCGGAAAAAGATTGAGATTCTATATAACAAGACCATAGGAGAATCAATAAGAATTTTATATGGTGGAAGTGTTAAACCAGAAAACATTCGAGAATTGATGCAGAAAGAAAATATAGATGGAGCTTTAGTTGGTGGAGCAAGTTTAGATGTTGAAAAATTTTGTAAAATTGCTACATTCTACGCTTAATTACTATTTAGCTTAATTACTATTTTAGGAGTATAATTATGTTTACAGTTATATTGGCTTTGCATATATTTATTTGTTTTTTACTAATAATAGCAATATTAATTCAGCCAGGGAAAGGTTCAGATATAAGCTCAGCACTTGGTGGAGGTATTGCTTCAGATATTTTTGGACCAGGAGCCCCTGCGAATATAATGAATAAAATCACAACAGTTCTGGTAATAATTTTTATGCTAACATCAATCAGCTTAACAATTTTGTCTAAAAGCCCTTATGAAGGGAGTGTAATAAAAAATATGAAGGGAAATTCAGCTCCTCTAGAAGAAAAAAAGGCACCAGAGAGTACTCAATGAGAGTATTCGCAATTTATTTTTTAATACTTTTTCTATCTTTTTTTTATTCCTGTTCAAGGGAGAACCAAAAAAATGAAATAATTGATAATACCAGTAAGAATGAAGTGAAAAGAGATAGAACAAAGTATGGAGATGTTGTTATTGAGGGGAGTATAAGTGATGCAAATAATTTAATCCCTATTCTTGCAAATGATTTAACATCACACACTATTGCATCAATGGTATATAATGGGCTTGTAAAATATGATAAGGACTTAAACATTGTTGGGGACTTAGCAGAAAAATGGGATGTTTCTCCGGATAATAAAGTCATTACCTTTTATCTACGTAAAGATGTAAAATGGCATGATGGAGCATCTTTCAATGCAGATGACGTTATCTTTACATATAAAACTATCGTTAATGACAGTACACCTACTCCATATGATGGTGACTTTAGAAAGATTGCTAATGTAGAAAAAATAGATAATTATACAATCAAAGTGTTATACAATACACCTTATGCGCCTGCTCTTGCATCCTGGTCAATGAGTATATTACCTAAGCATTTGTTAGAAGGGAATGATATAACTAAGTCATTTTTACAAAGAGCACCAATAGGTACAGGACCATTTAAATTTGAAGATTGGGATTCTGGTTCAGCTATTAAATTGAAAGCCAATCCCAGTTATTTTGGCAAAGGACCCTATTTAGATGGATACGTGCTAAAAATTATACCCGATTTAACCAGTATGTTCATGGAATTATTAAAAAATAGAATAGACCTTATGGAGCTCACTCCAATTCAATATGTAAAGCAGACAGATAATAGTAAATTTAATGACAATTTTAATAAATATACATATTTATCAGACACTTATGCTTTTGTAGGGTACAATCTTAAAAATGAATTTTTTAAAGATAAAAGGGTCAGATATGCCTTAAGTTATGCCACACCAAAAGAAGAAATAATATCTGGTGTACTTTTAGGCCTGGGACAGGTTGCGACGGGACCATATAAGCCTGGTACATTCTGGTATAATAGCGATGTTAAAAAATATCCATTTGATTTAAAGAAATCAGCAGAGCTTTTAGATGAAGCAGGATATATATATAATAGTAAAACAGGCGTAAGAGAGAAAGACGGTAAAGCATTTAAATTTACGATCATTACAAATCAAGGGAATGAAAACAG
>DHGE01000043.1:329-11212 GCA_002402635.1 Deferribacterales bacterium UBA4806 | reverse complement strand
CTTGAATGGGCTACATTTATTAATGAATATATAAATAAAAGAAATTTTGATGCTGTCGTTTTAGGGTGGAACATTGTTGTGGATCCGGATTTGTATGATGTCTGGCATTCAAGCCGTTGTAAAGAGGGCGGACTTAATTTTACATGTTATGAAAATCCTGAACTTGATAGTCTAATTGAAAAGGGGAGAGAAACCCTTGATAAAGCAAAGCGAAGAGAGATATATTTTAAAATACAGGAAATATTAGCTGAAGAACAACCCTACACGTTTTTATATATTCCCGATGCATTGGTGGCAATTCATAAAAGATTTGAAAATATAAAGCCCGCTCCAGCTGGAATAAAGTATAATATTGAAGAGTGGTTTGTCCCTGAAACGAAAAGAATTTATAAATATATGCCCTGATTAGTTATGTCCTCATATATTCTTATCAGGCTAATTGGTTTAATTCCATTACTATTAGGCATTACACTTATATGTTTTATTGTCATACATCTCTCTCCTGGTGAGCCTACAGACGTTCTGACTGCTTTAAACCCAAAAGCATCAGAAATGGCAAGAGAGAAATTTCGAAAAATGTATAACTTAGATAAGCCTTTGCATATTCAGTACCTTATATGGTTGAAAAAATTTATTATGTTAGATTTTGGTAATTCCTTTTCGCAGGATAGACGCCCTGTTCTGGATAAAATATTTGAAAGGCTGCCTTTAACATTATATTTAAATATAAGTGCTTTAATTTTGATGTTTTTGATTGCCATCCCCTTAGGTGTTTTTTCGGCATATTATGCAAATACATTATTTGATAAAGTTACTACGTTTTTTGTTTTTATTGGATTTGCAATACCTTCTTTCTGGTTGGCACTGTTATGTATGTATTATTTTGGAGTTGTTTTAGGAGTATTGCCTATTTCTGGTATTCATTCATATAATTTTGAAAGCCTTTCATTTGCAGGCAAAATCATAGATATTGGGAAACATTCTATTATGCCCGTTACGTTATCTGTTTTTTCGAGTTTAGCAGGAATCAGTAGGTTTGCCAGAAACAGCACCCTTGACGTGTTATCAGAAGACTTTATAGAAGCTACAAGAGCCAGGGGACTACCTGAAAGAAGCATCCTCTTCAACCATGCCTTAAGAAATAGCTTGCTTCCTATAATAACAATCATTGGTTTGTCTATACCGGCACTCATCGGTGGCAGTGTAATTTTTGAATCAATATTCAGTTTGCCAGGTATGGGGCAGCTTTTTTATCAATCTGTTATGATGAGGGATTACCCTACTATTATGGGTATATTAGTTATAGGGGCTTTTTTGACATTAATAGGGAATTTAATAGCTGATCTTTTATATATGATAGTTGATCCAAGAGTAAGATTATAGCTTTATGTATTTTTCTAAGAAAAACCTTTTTTTATATATAAGTCTTTTTATTATACTGTTATTTATCCTTCTCTCAATATTTGCACCCTTTATAAGTATATATGATCCGACCCATATTAATATGAGTGAGATATTATTGCCTCCATCAGGGCAGCATTTTTTTGGAACTGATGAGTTAGGCAGAGATGTCTTTGCAAGGGTAATCTATGGTGGCAGAGTGTCACTACTCGTAAGTTTTATAGCTGTGTTTATATCAATTTCTATAGGCACCATTTTGGGTCTAATTGCAGGATATTTCAAAGGGATTATTGATGCTGTTATAATGAGGTTTGTAGATATTATGCTCTGTTTCCCTGTTTTTTTTCTGGTATTATCAGTGATAGCTTTTTTAGAACCTTCAATAATGAATGTTATGGTGGTTATAGGTCTTACAAGTTGGATGGGTGTGACGAGGGTTATAAGAGCTGAAACACTTTCTATTAAAGAGAGGGATTTTATAATAGCAGCAAAGGTGCAAGGACTTAACAACATTGTAATAATATTTAAATATATATTGCCCAATGTATTTTCTCCAATATTTGTATCTGCAGTTCTGGGAATCTCATCAGCTATAATTATTGAATCGTCTCTGAGTTTTTTAGGGTTAGGGGTACAACCTCCCACTCCATCGTGGGGGAATATTTTAACGTCAGGAAAAGATTATATAATGTTTGCCTGGTGGCTTTCCTTTTTCCCAGGGGTTGCCATTTTTTTGACAGTCTTGGCCTTCAATATGCTTGGAGAGTCTTTAAGGGATATTCTTGATCCCAAGAAATAGTTAGAATATTCTTGACAGCCAACTTAACCCAAGTTTGTCAAGTTACAATAGATCTCATAGAAAAGTAAATAATTTAATAGTTATTGTATTTTACAAAAGCCTTATATTTGTTATACTATACCAGACTGACACAAAACTTTGAAAGGTACCTAATAATATAAATATTCAGTTTAGTCTAAATAATATTATCTTCTTGATAATGACCTTTCAAATATTGTTTTTACTAAACTTTCATTTACTTCAACAGGAGCATAATCAAAAAGAATTTTGCTCATTGGAGAAGTCATTGCATTTTCAACAAGTTTTGGTAGATCACTATTTTTAAATCCGAGATCTCCTAATTTTTCAGTAGCACCCAAATCAAAAAACCATTGCTCAATTTTCTTTTCTGCATATTCTGCTTCCCCTACAACACCTTCTAATTCAGGTATTATGGGGGAAAGAAGTTTCGCTGATAATTCTGGAAAGACCTTATAAGTTACATTTAATACAGCAGGGAATATTGAGGTGAGTCCAATACCGTGAACAGCTTTTGGATTTAAAGCACTAATAGGATGTTCAAGAGCGTGCGTTAGATGTAGTAACCCTATATCAAAAGATATGCCACCAAGAATAGATGCATACATAAGCCAGTACCTTGGAATAACGTTTTCTGGCTCTAAATTTGCTACATAAATCCATTTAGCGACAAGTCTTATAGCTGTTTCTGATAACATAGCACTATATGGATTTCTTGTTTTTGTTGTAGCAGCTTCAAAACTGTGGTTAAATGCATCTAAGCTAGTTGAGATTATCTGTTTTTTTGGAAGAGTTAATGTCAAGGTGGGGTCTTCAATTGTATACATTGGATATAATGCTGGTCCAGCTATTAATGGCTTGTAACCACCATCTGATTGTGCAACTGCAAAATTGTCAACTTCTGAACCTGTTCCATGAGTAGTATTAATACAAACGAGTGGTATTGCATCATTGATCATAATTATTTCTTCATATAATTGCTTAGCATTTGATTGGGGGTATTTTACAAGTGCTGCAGCTGTTTTGGCTGTGTCAGTATGACTGCCTCCTCCCACACTTAGGAGTACCTTTGCACCTAGATTTTTTGCTAGAGAAGCTAGTTCATCGCATGATTCATAGGTTGGATTTGGTCTAACCTTGTCATAAATAGTATATCGTATTTTATTATTTTCTAATGCAGGCTTAATAAATTGTTCTACATTTGTTGCTTTCCATATTGTGGGATCGGTAACAATTATTAAATTATCCAGATCTTTTTCAACCAAAGACTTGGCTATATCATCAATTTTTTTAATTGCACCGACACCAAAATATGTTACAGGTCTTGCAGGCTGAATAGTAAAAACATGATTATAGTTTACTTTCATAACATCTTCAAACCCAATATTATTTTTCATCTGTTTACCTCATTTATTTATAGTATCAAAACGTTATTTTAATATGATCATATCGTAAGTATACCAACTTTGTCAACCTTTTTAAATAAATTATCCCTGCTCTAACTGCGTCCACAATACCTACTCCTTCATGCCACTAATTTACTTTTTTCCAACTGATCTTGTTATAGGATCCCAGTACTTTATAAAAATATGAATCTTTATCTATCAATGATTTAGGTCACTTTTTGACAAACTTGAGTGAAGTTATTGCCTTTCTCAGGGCATCAAGATCGTTAGACTTGACAAAAAGACCTTTATTTTAAGCTTCGGTAAGGTGTAGTGGAAAAGGTTGTATGTTCCACCATACAAAGTGTCAGCAGAAACAATCTCATCCCTGGCCTGTGCAATGTTAAGCAATGCTAAAAAACAGCTGATTGCCCGCTGGAAACTGCTAATGCACCGATACCGCTATCCAGAGCAGCTACCCGTTTTCAAAGACATCAGTTGTTGGATTATAATTCTGGTATAAATATTCCCGAATTTACTCAAACTAAAAATATTGATTGCCTACTCTGTGTTCTTGAACTGATAAGAGGTTGTCTGGTAAATGGGCACTGCCCTTGCTCCAGTTGTGGAGCAAACTCCGGCCCTCCATGCAAAACAAGTGTTTCTATCTTCAGTTGACTATCAATTATACTCATTATTACCCCCCTAATTTTTATTTTTTAATTTTAATTGATGTTTTTTTATTAAATAGTAAATAACAGGAATTATTACAAGAGTAAGTATAATAGAAGAAACTGTCCCACCAATCATTGGGGCAGCAATTCTCTTTACAACATCGGCCCCCGTTTCATTAGACCACAAAATAGGCAAAAGGCCAAATATAAGAGTAAATACTGTCATAAGCTTAGGTCTGACCCTTAAAACAGAGCCTTCAATAATTACATCTCTCAATTCTTTATCATTTGTGATTCCTGATGAAGACACCCTATTTTCAAAAGCTTCATTTAAATAAACCAGCATAATAGCACCAGTTTCGGCAGCAACACCAGCTAAAGCAATTATACCAACCCATACGGCAACTGATATATTGAAATTGAGATAATAGAGGTACCAGAAACTACCTGTTAGAGCAAAGGGAATAGCAAGCATTATAATTAATGTATCTGTTATATTTTTGAAGTTAAAGTAGAAGAGCATAAAAATAAGAAAAAGTGTCAGTGGAATAATGAATTTAAGGCGCTCTTTGGCTTTTTGCATATATTCATATTGTCCACTTATTTTATATCTGTAATTTGTTGGCAGATTTAATTTGTCTACAAGGGCATCTTTAAGTCTTTTTACATAAGTTCCAATATCCACACCAGAGTCTAAATCTATATAAACATAGGAAACGAGCATCCCATTTTCATCCCTGAGCATGTCAGGGCCTTTTTCATAATAGATGTCAGCAACTTCACTTAAAGGCAATTGGAGTTTATTATTTATATTGGGGACTAAAATGTTCCTTATATCTTCAATATCTTCTCTAAAACTTTTAGCATATCTAATAGTTACTGGATACCTCTCCCTACCTTCAACTGTTGTAGTAATTTCTTTAGCCCCAAGGGCACTTTCAACAATCAGATTTACATCTTCAATTGTCATACCATTTCGTGCAAGCTTTAGTCTGTCAGGTTTTATAATAAGATAGTACCCTTGATTTGTTCTTTCTGCAAAAACACTTCTGGTGCCTTTAATTGGTAATATAATCCTTTCAAGCTCCATTCCCAGTTGCTCAAGAGTAGCTGGATCATCCCCATATATTTTTATACCAACAGCTGTTTTCATTCCAGTAGAAAGCATATCCAATCTTGCCTTAATGGGCATTGTCCAGGAATTTGCCCATCCTGGAATCTGCACCTTTTCGTTTAATTCAGATATTATTCTATCGATACTGTAGCCCTTTCTCCACTGGCTTTTTGGTTTTAGTTTTATCACTGTTTCAGCCATAGATAGTGGAGCAGGATCTGTTGCAGTGTCGGCTCTACCTACTTTACCAAAAACAGTTTCTACTTCAAAAACACTCTTAATTAACTCATCCTGTAGTCTCAAACTTTTTTTTGCCTCAGAAGCGGAAATCCCTGGAAGTGTTGTGGGCATATAGAAGATATCCCCTTCATCTAAGGCTGGCATAAACTCTGAGCCTAATTTGAGATAAATAGGTATTGAAATTAAAATTGAAATAATTGCTATTAACAAAAATAGATATCTAAATTTAAGAGCTAATTCAATAATGGGCTTATATAGAAATATTGAAAATTTGCTAATAGGATTCTGGCTTTCTTTAATGATTTTGCCCTTTAATAGAAAAGTCATAAGAACAGGAACTAAGGTTATTGAAACAAAAGATGCAGTTAACATTGAAAATGTTTTTGTATAGGCTAAGGGCTTAAACATCTTTCCTTCTTGACCTGTTAAAGAAAAAATTGGAATGAAAGATACCGTTATCACAAGGAGGGAGAAAAAGATGGGCCTACCTACATAACAGGCTGCTTTTATTATAATTTCTCTTCTATTTTTAGAATTCTCTCCTTCTAAAGATTTATGTGCATTTTCAACCATAACGATTGCAGCATCCACCATTGTACCAATAGCTATTGCAATACCACCTAGGGACATAATGTTTGATGTTATATTAAAGAGTTTAAAGAAAATAAGAGATATTATAATTGACGTTGGTAGCATTATAATTATAACAAAGGTTGACCTAAAGTGAAAAAGAAAAAATAAGCATACTAAAAGTACAATAATAGATTCTTCAATTAACTTTGAATTAATTGTATCTATTGCTCTTTTAATAAGGTTTGACCTGTCATAGACGGTTTCAATATTAACACCTTCAGGAAGATTATTTTTTATCTCAGCTAATTTTTTTTTGACATTTTTAATGACTTCATAGGCGTTTTCATTATATCGCATAACAACAATTCCGCCTACAGCTTCTCCTGAACCATTAAGATCTGCAATACCCCTGCGCATAGCTGAGCCCAATTGTACTGAAGCCACACTTTTTAAAAGAACAGGGACACCAGATTTATCAGTTGAGACAACAATTTTTTCTAAGTCTTTAATGCCATTTACATAGCTATTACTTCTGATCATAAATTCTCTACCACTTACTTCCAGTACTCTTCCACCTGTTTCTCTATTACTTTTCACAACCCTATCTATAAGGTCCTTCATTGTAATGTTATAGGTAAACAGTTTCTCAGGGTCTACTTGTATTTGATATTCCTTTACAAAACCACCAATACTTGCGACCTCTGCTACACCATCTACCTCTAAGAGAGCATATTTAACGTACCAGTCTTGAATCGTCCTTAAATCTGCAAGATTATTTTGACCACTTTCATCATAAAGAGCGTACTGATAGATCCAGCCTACACTTGTTGCATCGGGTCCTAAAGTTGGTTTTACACTAGACGGCAATTTAACACTGTTCATGTACTCAAGCACACGACTACGAGCCCAATATATATCAGTATTATCTTCAAAAATAACATATATTAGAGAGTAACCTAAGGCAGAAAAACCTCTCACATCTTTAACCTTTGGTGAAGAAATTAATGTTGAAACAATTGGATAAGTCAACTGTTCTTCAATAATAGTAGGACTTTGTCCAGGCCATTCTGTGTATATTATGACCTGAACATCGCTTAAATCGGGAACAGCATCTATAGGTAGATTTTTTAGAGAATAAATACCCCATATTATAAGCACTATAAATAAAATAATAATGAGATTCCTATTCTTTGCTGAGAATGTTATGATTTTTTCAATCATAAGTGATGCCTTTCAATTTTGCCTCAGAATCTAGAATAAAACCTGCATCTACAATAACTTCGTTGCCTTCTTTTACACCTGATGTGATTTCGACAAAGTTATCTCCCCTAAAACCTATAGATACTTTTTTAGGTTTATAAGTGTTTTCGTCAACTTTTATAAAGACAATATTCTCTTTACCGGTACCTAATATAGCACTTTTTGGCATGGAAAGGCTTTCTTTAGATGAGATAAAAAATTTTACCTTTACATACATATTGGGCTTCAAAAATGTATCCTCATTTAAAATAATAAACCGTACCTTTCCTGTTCTTGTTTCTGCTGAAATTTCAGGATATATATAGTCAACTGTGGCATCATAATTTTTATTAAAATTAACCAGGGTTATTTTTGCCTTATGATTTTTATCTATATATGCTAACTCTTCTTCATACACATCTGCTATAATCCATATTTTAGATAAATCAACTATTGTCATAAGATTATTATTTTTGCTAATTCTTGATCCAACAAACACGTTTTTCTCAGTTATAAAGCCATCTATTGGGCTATAAATAGTATAAGTTGGACCGTTAATGTCCATTTTTTCAGGATCCACGCCAAGATATCGGAGTTTTTCTATCGTAGTCCTGTAGAGTTCATTACCGTAAATTTCATTTTTTAGATTTTTTATGATTTTTAATTCACCTTTAACGGCTTGAACTTCCGGACTATATATTTCTACTATAGGGCTGTCCTTTTTTACATATTTACCGGTATAATCAGCAAAAAGTTTTTCTACCCAGCCGTCAACTCTGGCGGTTATTGTAACAATTTTGCTCTCATCAGGAGCAACTATACCAGGAGCTAAAACAGATTTTGATATATATTTTTTTGTAACTTTATATGTTTTTATTCCATACTTTTGTATAATATTTTCTGAAAGGCTGATGTTCTTTTCATCTGCAAACCAATCTATTTCGGAGTCTGAGGCAAAGAGGTAAACATTATAAACAATGACCAGGATTAAAATGTAATAAATAATATTTTTCATATATTGCCCCCTGAAAGAGCCCATAGATTTACAATAGCTTTTTCGTGTTCAGTGAGTTTTTCAATGTATAAAATTTCATAGTCATAAATTTTGTTTATGTAAATTAACAGATCCTTTAATGGAGTTTTACCATTTATATATGAGTTAACTGAAGCGTCAATAGAGTCTTTGTATCTACTGATGATTTCTTTATTATACAAATTTATTATGCGCTTTGCAGTTTCTATTTCAGATATGTATGAACTCACCTTTTCTCTAATGTTATATTTTAAATAGGTTAACTCGTTTTTTAAGGATAATTCTTCACTTCTAGCTTCCAATATACCTTTACTCTGTTTCTGTCTGTAAAAAACAGGTAGATTAAAGCTTAATGAAAGACCCCATACATCATCAAATCGAGAAGAATCTCTGGGCTCATAACTTAAGGCAATTGTAAAATCTGGGAACATATCTTTTTTCTTCAGGGCAACTTGAAGGCGAGCACTATTGAGCTGCTCTTTCAAGATTTTAACGTCATTGGAGCCATCTAATACAGTATCCATTAATTCATTTATTGTAAAATTAGTCTCACTTATTTCTATTTTGTTTAATAGAAGTTCATCCTTTTTGTATTCTTTACCCACTAATCTATATAATGCTTCCAGAGTAATTATTTCTCTTTTATTTAGTTCTTCCATTTTTATTAGCACATTTTGTTGTTCAATCTGAATGTCTAAAATATCTGTTATATTTTTGTTAGCATCATTAGCATATTGAGCAGCAATAATGCCTTCTATATTTTTTAATATATCAAGTTTACTACGCAATTTTTCATCTATTTCTTTAAGTTTTACTGCCTCTAAATAGGAAAATTTAATATCACTTATTATCTGTATTTCTTCTCTCTCAAATGTGATTTCTTCTACATCCTTCTCTTTACCTGCAATTTTTCTGGCAAGTCTCAATTTACCTGGAAAGGGAAAGGTCTGCTTTAGTATAATCTGGTATCTTGACATAGGTTCTTCACCCACACTATTATTGGTGAGAAAACCTTCATTTATATAACCAAATGTGATGTTTGGATCAGGCGGTGAACCTGCTTGTGGAATTCTGTAGTAAGCTGCATCAACTTTATTCTTTAAAGATTTAAGGGAAGGGTTTTGTTCTATTGCTGTAATAATCAATTCATCTAATCCAACTTTTTTTGCCCTTGTTTCTTTGACATATAGTAATATTAAACATAAGACAAATAAAACAATAATAGATCTCTTAAATGTAAAACAGACCAAGCTTTTAGGCATCACAGAGGTTTAATAATGTTTATTTTACATCAATGGAGAATTTTATATTCTTAATTGCTTCACTGGCCCTCTTAAACTTAATCTGTATATTCCAGGGGCCAGCCATTGATAAGTTAAGTACTGCTCTGTATGAAGATCCGTCTTTTTTTGCCTCTATATTATAATTCATAGCTGGCATGCCAGGCATAGCTGGCATTGAATAAAAAACCATTACCTGTGCATCATTTATTATGTCTCCACTGTTGTTTCTAATCCTCACGTCTATATTGTTTTCCCCAACAACAGGGGGATTTTTATCTATACTTACTTGTACTTTATAATCATCAACAACCTTCTCTATTTCTATGTTTTTTGAGAAAGTAACTCCAGTTGACAAAAGGAACATTGTCAAAATAAAGATATTTAATAATTTTTTCATAAAAAGCCTCCTTGATTAAATTGTTTATATAGAACGATAATATTGGTAAATTAAAAGTCAATAAAAATCAGACCAAGTATCTATTTTCCTTATAAATTCGAAGGCCTCATAATGTTTCATCTGACACAAAAAGGTTTCACCTCTTTGAAACCCTTTTGTGTTGCTTTTTAATATATCAGGTTTTTATCCCATATTTTGTTTCTTTTCTTAAAAGAAATCTAAAGGGGTGCAACCCCTTTAGATCCCCTATTAACAACATAAAAAATATCGTTTTATACAAAAGAAACGTAAAGGGGCAGAGCCCCTTTAAATCCCCTTAAAAAACATATTACCTTTATGTTACTTTTTTCTTATATCAGTCTTTATCTTAATTTCCTTTCTTATCATCTTCTTTTTTAAAGAAGATGTGTTATGTCTTTGTTTCTTTCTTTTACACAAAGGGGTTAACCCCTTTGAAACCCCCTTTAAGACCTCTTTATATTTTAACATAATATATTATTTTTATTATCTATCAATGATTTAGGTAACTTTTTGACAAACTTGGGTTGGGAGATTAATATAGTTGGAAGTTATCAACACATAACATAGAAGCAAAAAGAGATATTCAACAGTTATTCTAAAGGTAAACAAATAGGCTGTAAATGGGATATAAGCCCCGTTTACATTTCATTATTAAATTGTGAAACATTTATGGGAGTCTATCAATAAAAATTGTTACCCAAGCATT
>DHGE01000043.1:0-271 GCA_002402635.1 Deferribacterales bacterium UBA4806 | reverse complement strand
CTTGCTTCAGGCATGCATATACTTAATTCATCAAAGGTCCTTCTGTAAGGACCATTTCCGATATTGAGCCATTCAGGTAAATCCCAGTAGTTATCATCCTCATTCCAGGGGCCTACATCCCTCACTTCAAATTCTTCTCTAAATTTATCACGCATTATTTCAACTTTATATGGAGGGTTTGAATAATATTTTTTATACTTTTCTGGTATAGGCCAGCCTAAATTTGCAAATTTAATATATTTATCAGGAAGAGCAACAGCTATTTCATCAA
>DHGE01000069.1:3312-4876 GCA_002402635.1 Deferribacterales bacterium UBA4806 | reverse complement strand
CTTATATTATAAATAAGTGCTATAATCATAGACTTATTAAAATGCTCGATGATATTTTTGCCCAATTTAATAGAGCAACAGCTTTTTCATTTGGTGATGAATCTAGAATTGATGAAGTAATTCTTGAGCATGAAGAGATTACTGAAGCAATTGAGAAAAGAGATGAAAAAATGGTAGAAAGTGCAATGGAAAAACACGTTTACAAGGGATGGCGGTTTATAAAAGATAAATTTGCTGCTCAGGAGAAAAAATGATATATCGAATAATAGTTACCTATAAACCTGTAGTTAGTGATCCTGAAGGACAGGTTATAAAATCAGCACTTATTAAAAAGGGATATAAATTTATTGAAAATGTTAGAGTTGGGAAAATTTTCGATATAACAGTTAACAATAGAAATGACGCAACAGATGAAATAGAAAAACTTTCAAAGGAAATATTAGTAAATCCAATTGTAGAAGAATTTACGGTTGAAGTCTTAAAGGAAAATCCTTGAAAGTAGGTATTATAGTATTTCCAGGCTCTAATTGTGATAGTGATTGTTTATATGCCTTCAGAGATATTTTAGATGTTCAGGCATTTTATATATGGCACAAAGACAAAGATTTAAAGAAGGCAGATCTTATTATTTTGCCAGGAGGCTTCAGTTATGGAGATTATTTAAAATGTGGTGCAATTGCAAAGTTGTCTCCTGTCATGGATTTAGTATATTCATTTGCTATTAAGGGAGGATATGTTTTGGGAATTTGTAATGGCTTTCAAATATTAGTCGAAATGGGGTTGTTGCCAGGCGCTTTATTGCGTAATAGAGATTTAAAATTTATATGTAAAAATACCTTTATTAAGTGTGTTAACAATAATACGAAATTTACAAGTACAATAGAGAATAAAAATATATTAAATATTCCTATTGCACACAAGGCAGGGAATTATTTCATTGATGATAAAGGACTTAAAGATCTGTATAATAATAATCAGGTAGTATTTAAATATTGTGATAGTAATGGGTTTATAGATGAGAAATCAAATCCAAATGGATCTAAGGACAATATTGCAGGTATTACTAATCAACAAGGTAATGTTCTTGGGATGATGCCTCATCCAGAAAGAGCAATAGAGAATTTGTTGGGATCAGAAGATGGAATTAGTATTTGTCACTCAATAATAAGGAGCCTATGAATAATTATAATTTTATCTACCCAGAGGTTAACATAGATAATGCCAAATTATTGGGTTTAACGGATAAAGAATTCACTATTATAGAGGAAATTTTAGGTAGGAAACCTAATTATGTGGAGTTAGGTATTTTTGCCGCATTGTGGAGTGAACACTGTAGCTATAAGACCAGTAAAATATATTTGAAAAAGTTGCCTACAAAAGGAGAATTTGTGTTGCAAGGACCTGGGGAAAATGCTGGTATAGTTACTTTTGATGGAGATCTATGTGTTGCATTTAAAATAGAAAGCCATAATCATCCATCTTTTATAGAGCCATATCAAGGTGCTGCGACGGGAGTTGGAGGTATATTAAGGGACATATTTGCTATGGGGGCAAGGCCTGAAGT
>DHGE01000069.1:2296-3176 GCA_002402635.1 Deferribacterales bacterium UBA4806 | reverse complement strand
TAAGGCCTTAGTTAAAAATGTTGGGGATAAGATTATTTATGTAGGAGCAAAAACGGGTAGAGATGGAATTCATGGCGCAACAATGGCTTCTGAGAGTTTTGGTAAAGAAACCAGAACTAAACGTGTTAATGTTCAAATAGGTGACCCTTTTACAGAAAAACTATTAATGGAAGCTTGTCTAGAACTTGTTGAAAAAGAATGTATTGTAGGTATTCAGGATATGGGAGCTGCCGGACTTACAAGTTCTATTTTCGAATTAGCGACTAAAAGTGGTCGAGGGCTCGTAATAAATTTAGATAAGGTTCCTCTTAGGGAAGAGCAGATGAACCCTTATGAAATTATGCTTTCTGAATCTCAAGAGCGTATGATAGTTGTTGCTGTTGACTCTAAAATAGATGAAATAAAAGAAATATTTAATAAATGGGATCTCTCTATGGAGATAATAGGAGAAGTTACTGAAGGTGATAGGGTCTCTATAAAATGGCTTAATGAAATAGTTGCTGATGTACCACTAAATAAATTAGAAGAACTAAGCCCTGTTTACGAAAGACCCATTAAAAAACCGAAAATTTTAATAGAGGACATTAAAGAGACTATTAGATCTGGAAATGCCGGTAATTATAATGATAAAATGTTATCTCTATTGTCAGATGTCAATATTACATCTAAAAAATGGGTATATGAACAATATGATCATATGGTAAGAACTAATACTGTCATTTTGCCAGGCTCGGATGCCTCTGTAATTAGAGTAAAAGGCTTGAGAAAAGGAATAGCTATATCTGCTGATGGCAACGGCAGGTTTTGTTATTTAGATCCCCATAAAGGGGCAAAGCACTCAGTTTGTGAAGCCTTGCTCAACATAGCTTGCGTTGGTGCA
>DHGE01000069.1:0-2280 GCA_002402635.1 Deferribacterales bacterium UBA4806 | reverse complement strand
AAGGTTATTGACGGAATGAAGGATTCTTGTTCAGTATTGAATGTACCGATTGTTAGTGGTAATGTAAGCTTTTACAATGAAACCGAAGGAACAAATATATTTCCAACGCCAGTTATAGTTGCAGTAGGAAGTATTGAAAATATTTATAATGTAAAGAACTCCTTCTTTAAAGATTTAAATAATTCAATAATCCTTTTGGGGTCAAATACAGGTGAATTGGGAGGTAGTATATTTGATAGTAAATATGTGAATAATACTAACCTAGATATTCCTGATGTTGATTTGATTTGCACAAGGAACATGATTATATTGCTGACTGATTTAATTAAAAATGGCCTAATTGAGTCAGCCCATGATGTGTCAGAAGGTGGTTTGGCAATCGCAATAGCTGAGATGTGTGTTGGCAATAAAATTGGTGCAACTTTAGATTTAAATGAAGGATTAGAAAGTACATTTTTATTTTCTGAAGAAAAACCAAGAATACTTATTGAAACAAAAAAAGAAAATGTAAAGACAGTCTTTGAGTATTGTAGTAAAGTTAATATAAAAGCTCAAATAATAGGTTCAACTAATAATAGCTCATTAATAATTAGAAACAAAGAAAAGATATTGATCAATATTGTTATGCCATTATTATATTCTGTTTATTATGATTCCTTTGAAAAAAAGTTGAAGTAGGAAAATGTCTAGAAATTTTTTAAATGACCAAACAATAGATAAGCTACATGATAAATGTGCTGTGTGTGGCGTTTATGGAGTAGAGGAAGCGGCAAAACTGGTGTATTTATGTCTTTTTGCCTTACAACATAGAGGCCAGGAAGGATCAGGTATTGCTTCTTATGATGGGAAAAATATAATTTTTGACAAAGGCCAAGGATTAGTTAATGAAATATTTAAAACTGAAAATCTTGAAAGACTCAAAGGTACATTAGCTATAGGCCATAATCGGTATTCTACAATTGGAGAATCTCATTTAAAAAATGTGCAACCTATTGTTGCAGATATAAATCTCGGACAAATTGCTTTATCCCACAATGGAAATCTTGTAAATGGTTATGAATTAAAGAGAGAACTTGTCGAAAAAGGTGCAATATTTACTTCAACCGCTGATAGTGAAGTTTTAATACATCTAATGGCTCATGAGGGTGGGAAAAGGCATCCCTTAAAAGAGGCTATCATAAATGCAATAGGTCAACTTAGAGGTGCTTTTACCATAGTACTTATGACAAAGGATGAATTAATTGGAATAAGAGATGTATATGGTTTTAGGCCTTTGGTATTAGGAAGCTTAAAGAATGGCTTTGTCTTAGCTAGTGAAACGGTTGCACTCGATTTAATAGATGCAAAATTTATAAGGGAAATATCTCCTGGAGAATTAATAATTATAGGTAAAAATGGAATTGAAAGTATATTTCCATTTGAGAGAGAGGAACCTAAATTTTGTGTATTCGAATACATTTATTTTGCACGACCTGATTCATTTATATTTAATAATTTTGTGTATGATGTACGCAAATTGTTTGGTAAAAAATTAGCTTACCAGGATGAAGTTGAAGCAGATATAGTTATTCCTGTTCCTGATTCTGGAATCATTGCAGCACTGGGATATGCTGAAGCTTCAGGAATTCCAATGGAAATGGGGATAATAAGAAATCATTATATAGGAAGAACTTTTATTGAGCCAACAAATGCTATAAGACATTTTGGTGTTAAATTAAAACTAAATGCAATTAAAAGTATAATTAAAGATAAATCAATTATAGTAGTTGACGACTCGATTGTAAGAGGGACGACAAGTAGAAAGATTGTTAAAATGCTGAAGAATACCGGTGCAAAAAAGGTTCATATGAGAATTTCGTCTCCGCCAGTTATGTTCCCTTGTTTATATGGCATAGATACACCTAATAGAAAGGAACTAATTGCTGCAACACACAGTATTGAAGAAATCAGAAAGTATTTAGGTGCTGATACTCTAGAATATTTAAAATTGGAAAATCTTTTCTCATGCGTCAATTCAAAGCAATTCTGCGAGGCCTGTTTTACTGGTAAATACCCTATTCTATAAATGGACTCACTTTTATTTTTGCTTTTAGACGTAAATTTTTTAAATATTCATTTAATGATTCTTTAGATTTAATTTCATATATATAATGTTTTATATTACTTTTTTCCTCCGCAGTCATCTTGTCTAATTCTGGAAACTTTAGATCGTCAACTCTAACTATATAGAGGTAACCGTTTATATCAAAAACTCTTTTAATTAATTTATCTTCTTTTATT
>DHGE01000106.1:4490-8667 GCA_002402635.1 Deferribacterales bacterium UBA4806 | reverse complement strand
TTCAGGGTCATCATTCGCTCTTCCTGATGGGTTAAAACTTCCAATAAAAGCACATGCTTCATTATTATTTCTGAAGTAATATAGTTTTTCATGTATTTTAGGAATACTACTAAATAAATGTCTGTGCGGCTTTATATGTCTAATAGCCTTGACATTTAATCTGTCACTTGATTTTAATAAGTTTATTACTTCCTGATTTGCATTTTTTACACGAGGGCTTGCCTCTAATAAAACAGTTACTTCAACTCCTCTATCAGCTGCATTAACTAATTTTTCAGCTAAAATAAAATCTCTGAAATAATATGTAATCCAGAAAATTTCGCCATTCTCACCTATTTCATCGATTTTTTCAGCTAATAAATTTCTTAAAAAGTATGTAGGCTTATCGGGTCCACCAAAGTAAACATTCATAATAGAAGGATTATTATTCTAAGATTTTTTTCACCAAGAGGAGATCATCAACTTTGTCTACATCAATGCATGCTTCAGCATATGGCATATTAATAACACCTGCTTTTGCACCTACCCTTTTAGACATTATTTTGAACGCTCTATCAGAGGAAAGAACCCCCATTAAAAAAAGTAAGAGTGCCCAGATTGGCATAAATATTTTTGCAATTTTTAAAGGTTTTTTTCGCAATGTTTCCACTTTTCTCCAAATGTTGACCACTGCTCGACCATTTTCATTCATAACAGCAAAAAGATTACAAAAACAGTATGCTGCATCCTTAAATTTTAAAACAGTTCGTTTTGATTCGGGGTACTTTTCTTTCACAATTCTATAATCATTGACTGCCATTAATATATCTTTTCCTGTCTCTAATGCCTTTTGACAGAAATAATTTACCCATTCGGCATTTAATAATGCATTATCAGAAGTTGTTATAAAGATCTTCTTATCCTTATCAACTTCTTTAAAGATAGAAAGTAAGCTTTCTGCTGGGCTTGTCTTCTGTTCATAAAATGTAACTTTTTTTGTTTCAATAATTTTTTTTATATCATCACATTCATTAATAATCAACGTTGGCCCAATAATAAAAATCTCCTCAAACAAATTTGTCTGTAAAAGTGCTTCTAATACGTGCACAATCATTGGTTTATCCTTTATTCTAATGAGAGATTTCGCTTTAACCTTTGCATATTCTAATAAATTATTTTTTTCGCCCCTTTCACCAGCCAAAACTATTGCTATAAACATAAAAGCAGTTATAATAAACTAATAGAAAAAAATCAAGGAAACTCTTGGGGCCATTAATGGTTAATAAAAAGCTAATAATTATAAATATATTAATAATATTCATAATAACTTCTTTTATTCTAAATAGCCATGCAGCTACAAACAAAAGCGATAAAGAAGAGTTAATTTACACAATAAATCAGTATATTAAAAAGGCAGAGGTTTTAGATAGAAACGATAAAAAACGCGTTGAATATTTTGAAAGAGCGGCAGAACTTTCTAGAGATTTAATAAACAATCATCCAGATTCTGATATTGGATATGCCTATTTAGCTTACAGCTTGGGATCAATTACAAGAGATGTCCCATTTTATAAAAAAATATCTGTAGCTAAAGAAATCAAAAAATCAATAGATAAATCATTATCCCTTAATAATAAGAATCATTTAGCGTGGTTTGTAGCAGGAATGTACTATAGAGAATCTTCAAAAATAAATGGTCTTCAGAGAAAACTAGCAGAAAAATACTTAAGTGATATTATGGAAGGAGCATCCTTTGAGAAGGCTATAGAGTGCTTCCAAAAAGCCATTTCTCTTAATAAAGACAGTATTCAGTACAGATATGAACTTGCAAAAACTTTCCAAGATATTGGAAATAAAGAAATAGCTCTCCAAGAATATAAAAGGGTTCTTGCTATACAAGCAAATGAAAAAAAGGATATAATTTACCAAAACAAAGCAAAAAAACAATTAAAAAAAATTAGTTAACAAATACATTAATAATATTGGCAGTTCAACTATGGAGATCACTAAAGAATCGTGAAAACTCAAAAAAACATTTATTATCTTAAGAAGCTCCTTTTATATTTAAAGCCTTATAAATTCAAAATTATTATGGCTTTTATATCAATGGTGGTTGTTTCATCTACAACAGGAGCTATAGCATATATTGTCAAGCCTATTATGAATTATATTTTTGTAAATAAAGATAGCACTTATTTGTATCTACTCCCTTTTGTAATAATAGTCATCTTTATAATTAGAGGTATTTTCCAAATTTTCCAGGACTATCAGATGAAATATTGCTCATTAAAAATCTTAGAAGAAATTAGAAGCGAGCTTTATAATAAAATAATAAAACTACCGCTTGAATTTTTTGATCAATCACAAGTCGGAATGCTTATGTCACGAATGATAAATGACGTTGACAACATAAGAAGAAGTTTCCCTCAAATGATATCTTTTCTAAAACGTATACTTACAGTTGGATTTTTAATTGGAGTGGCATATCACCAGAGCTTTCTTCTGGCAACATGTGCCACAGTTGTTTTACCTTTAATTGCATTTCCTATTTATATAATAAATAAAAAATTACGAAAATTTTCTCGTAAGAGACAAACTAAACTCGCTGATATGTCTTCAATATTACAGGAAGTTTTTAGCTCGATGAATGTAATAAAATCCTCTGCTTCAGAAGCAAAAGAAATTAAAAAATTTAACAAAGAAAACAGACGACTCCTTAAAATAACTTTGAAAAGAGAAGTTATTAACATGGTGACTGGTCCTATCTTAGAGGTCTGTACAGGAGTTGGCTTAGCTCTTGTAATTCTTTTTGGCGGATCCCAAGTTATTCAAGGGAAAATAACCCCTGGAGATCTTTTTTCGTTTATTACTGCGATCTCTTTGATATTCAATCCACTAACAAAATTGGGAGATTCTAATATAATTATTCAAGAGGCATTAGTTGGAGCTGAACGAGTATTTTCACTACTTGAGTCACCTGACATAATAGAGGAGGAAGAAGGCAAGGAGGTTTTACAGGGACCTTTAGATTTTTTATCATTTAAAAATGTTAACTTCACTTATGCAAATACAAAGGAACCTGCATTAAAAAACATTAATTTTACTATTAAAAAAGGTGAGAGAGTCGCTATTGTCGGACCATCTGGCTCCGGAAAAAGTACAATTGTAAAGCTCATAACCCGTTTTTATAAGCCCGATAGTGGAGAAATATTAATTAACAATAAAAATATTTCTGACTTTACATTAAACAGTCTTAGAAAGTACATAACAATAGTTACACAAAGTAGTTCCTTATTTAATGTATCCATAAAAGATAACATATCTTATGGTTCAGAGAATTTTACTAATGAGGATATTATAAGGGTAGCAAAGATTGCCTATGCCCATGAATTCATTAAAAAACTCCCAAATGGATATGACACTTTAGTAGGCGAACGGGGTAGCACACTATCAGAAGGACAAAAACAACGCATAATTATCGCAAGGGCACTCTTAAAAAATCCTGAATTGCTAATTCTTGATGAGGCAACTTCAGCTCTTGATACAGAATCTGAATTTTTGGTTAGAAAAGCATTAGAAAACTTGCTAATAAATAGAACTGCAATAATTATTGCTCATAGGCTTACCACAATTTTAAATGCAAACCGTATTATTGTTATTAGTAAAGGCGAGATTGTTGATATGGGGATCCATGAAGAATTACTCCAAAGATGCTCTCTTTATAAAAAACTCTATGAACTAGAATTTACCTCAGATACTGCAACAAGTTATTATTAAAGAATTCCTGAAAACTTACATCGTCATTTTATAATGATTGAATAGTATTTTATATTATTGAAATTAAACTATATTGAATTGTCATTTATCTTTAATTTTTAGTCTAAATTGATAATGAAGGTAGTACTCTCTTATTAATTCAAACATTCCATAGAACGTTAGTGGAGAAGTTAAAAAATGTTTATGCATTTTATAAGTTAATTCTCTCCTATCAATATGGCTTAAATTTTTAATCCATCTAACACTAACAACATTTTTAAATGCCTTAGCGGGATATATTTTAGATTTGTTATTTCCTTTTATTAATTTTAAAAGCCATTCTTTAGCCCATCTAATATAGTTGACATCTATATTAAAGTTATCTAACTTTATATAGTTACCTTTTAGATGAAGATGCTTATACAAATCTTTTTCATTAAAA
>DHGE01000106.1:0-4456 GCA_002402635.1 Deferribacterales bacterium UBA4806 | reverse complement strand
TGCTCTCTTTGATAAGCAAGAATTTCATTCATATTGTATAGTTTGTACCCTGAAGAATATAGCCTAACTAACAAGTCTACATCTTGGGCCAATTTAAAATATTCTCTATATTTAAACTTTTTTAACATGCTAGATTTTGCCATAACTGTTGTATTATGAATTGGACAATTAAAAATTAATGAGGAACATATATAATCAGGATCTATATATCTATATTTAATTTTTCCCAGAGGCTTAGACAAGCAATCTATTGTTTCAACAAAACCACCAAGTATCACACAATCTGGATGATTTTTGAAGAAATTAAGTTGTTTATATAATCTGTCTTGCACTGCAATATCATCGCTATCCAAAAGAGCGATGAATTCACCTTCTGCAAGCTCTAATCCTCTATTTCTTGTGTATGGTATCCCCATATTTTTTTCGTTAAAATAAAGTTTAATGCGTTTGTCTTTAATAGATTTTAAAAGATTTGGTGTGTTATCTGTTGATCCATCATCTACAATTATCAATTCAAAATCAGTAAAGCTTTGTTTTAATATACTGTTAACAGCCTCTAAAATATACTTTTCTCTATTATATACAGGTATAAAAACAGATACCAATGGCTTAGATTTCATTCTGATAGATGTATGAAACTATCTTTATATAGTCAAGTTAAATTTTTGTCATATATATACATTATCTCATGTAATTAAATCAAAGGATTGTATTTTGCATTTAAATTAACAGCTTGAAAGCTCCATGAATTGACATAAAAAATTAAAAATACCTTCTAATTTAGATATTAATGTTGATTAATATAGCATAAAAGGTTATTTTCATCTATAAGCCTTTGTTAAAAATTCCCTGTAATATCCTTTTGGCTCTAGAATCCCATGTATATTTATTTATAAAATCAGCTAGTGCTTGCCTACCTAAGTCCATCCTTAATTTGGGGTCATTTAAAAGCCTCTGTAATGTATTTGACCAGATTAGCGCATTGTTATGAGGACAAAGTAGTGCATTGTATTCATGTTTTAGTATTTCTCTTAGCACTGGCAGATCTGAGGCCACAATAGGTTTACCAAGAGCCATATATTCGAACATTTTTAAAGGTGACGTATAAGCACCAATATCAACATTTTTCTTATTAGCATAGGTTAAAACATGAGGTTGATTTGGTAAAAGGCAAACATCAAAATGCATTATATAGGCAGATGTATGGCTTGGTTGCACATGCCCATAAAAAATTATATTTTTGTGTCTTCTTAATTTTTTTCTCCATTTTCTAATTTCTCTCTCAGTCCCTCCAACTATATGAAAACATGCCCATGGACATAATGGTAAAAGTTCCTCTATTATCTCCATTCCTTTACCTGGGTATAGATGACCACAATAGCCTACCTGAAGTTTTCCTTTAGTCTTGTCAATATTTATTCTATGAAGATTTTCTTTACGTGGTATGTCTGCTCCATCAGGAGCCACTAATATCTTATTAGCTAATGCAGGTAACAATTTGGATATATCTCTTTCCAAGGCATGGCTTATCACAACAAAAAGTATTAATCTATGATGTCGAGCAAGTCGTTTAATCAACAGTATTTCCTTTGCGAAGCCTCTATTTTTAATTAGTTCTTTATAATCCTCTAATGATTTTAACCTGTTCTTATAACTTTTTGATATTGAAAACAAAAATCTTGCTTGATAGTAAAGGAAAAAAGGCCTTAAATACGTTGACCACCAGAAAGCTCGTCTTGGTGCAAATTTAAATAATTTATAGTAATAAGTTTTTTTTAATTGATGTTCTTCATATATAACTTGAAAGCCTGCCTCTGCAGCAAACAACGCTGCTGGCAAGTATCTTGTATATATTAAATCTGCATTATAATTAAGCGCAAATTTAATAACCTCCCAAGACCACAATCTTCCAGCTTTCCCAACCTTCGGCCAAGGAACATACTCCACTTTAAAGCATTTCCTTACTCCATAGAAAGCATATATGTCTTCAACAGCAATTTGGTGTCTGTTTTTACCTTTCGGAACAATCAACCTAACGTCATGCCCTTGATTAGCAAAAGCTTGGCACATCTTCATAACGTGTATACTATAAGCCGAAGATGATGGTAGCTCTGCTTGCGATATATATAATATCTTCATTAGAATCCCTATGCTATAATGGTAATACTATCACTATTTCATATAACCAATTTTATTTAATAAATTAAAATATTTCTTTTCAAGCTCTTTATTCAATTTTGATATATTATAGTTCTCTACAATATGTTTTCTGCCTGCTAATCCCATTTTACACCACAAATCAGGATTATTTATGAGATATTCCATTCTTTCAGTCATAGCTTCAACATCTTTTTCAGGAACTAAAAAACCAGAATGTTTATCTATTACAACTTCAGGTACACCACTGTGGTATGTAGATATGACAGGCAGCCCACTAGCTTGAGCTTCCATCAAAACAACAGGAGTTCCCTCCATATCTCCGTTTCTCGCAGTTATACTATGTAAAATAAAAATATGAGCTTCTTTATAAAGATCGATAGCTTCACTACTTGTAATCTGACCTTTAAATTTTACATAGCTACTCAGATTATATTTATTAACTAATTTAAGCAGCTCAGTCTTTAAAGGGCCATCACCTGCAATTATATATTCAATTTTACTATACTTATTTACTAATCTCTTTATTGCCTCAATAACAAATAGATGCCCCTTTTTTTCTACTAGCCTACCAACTGTTAGAAATTTAGTTCTATTGTGGTCAACAATTTGCCTTTTATAAAACATAAATCTATTAATATCTATACCAGAGTGGTGAACAAGTATTTTATCCCTGCTACAGCCTAATTTTATCAATCTATTTTTAAAATATTCATTAACTGGTAAAAACAAATCCCCCCTATCAAATAAGTGATAGTAATATGTTACACCATTAGCTAACAAGACTGATGATAAATCGTAGCCTCGAAATGAAGTAACAAGTCTCCCTTTAACTAGGAAGTCTTTTATATATGCACCATAAATTCCCACTGTTCCAAACTGACAATGTAAAATATCAAAATTATTCTCTAAAAAAGGTTTAATAAAAAATAATAATTTTAAAGATAGAGCATATTTCCCACACTTAAAAATGTTTAATGTTTTCAAAACTAGACTAGGTTTTGTAACAGAATATTTTATTAAAAGATATATGCCTTTAATAAATCTAGTAAAAATATTTTTAGGATAAATATAATCTACTCTCTCTAATAAATTATATTTTAAAATATCTGTATGCACTTTTTTTATTTTTTTCTTTTTAATTGCTAATATCTTAACGTCATGCCCAAGCTCTATAATCCCTGTAATTTGATTTAGAATAAATGTCTCCGATATTTTTGGAAATGAAATAACAAAAAAGGCAACTTTCATTTTAACATATCTCTTAATACCCTCTTAATGTCAACTACTATCTACTCAGATAGAATATTAAAAGAAGAATAAACGGTTAATTTCTAGGAGGCAAAACCAACACATAGCCACTCTTATTATTTATTATTCTTCTTAAGTTTTTCACAATTTAATTTAAACTATAGAATTATCCCATTTAGTTATAAATTTTATGTCTGTCCCACCTTAGTTTTTTTGCCTGTTTTTTTTCAACTTCAAGAAAATCAACTTCCTTAAATTTAAGAGCTTCAAAAGTTGCGTGTAAATCACGCTTTAGTTTCCTCAATCCATCTGGCTCGAGAGAAGCGGCATGATCTGTTCCTTTCCATGTCCTATCTAATGTGAAGTGCCTTTCAATCCAGGTTGCACCTAATGTATAAGCAGCAACATCAATGGCAATACCTTTGTGATGGCCTGAAAACCCTATTGACCTTACTTTATCACCATATTCATTTTTTAATCTCGCAATTTCTAATAAACATACCTCATTAAAATCAATTGGATATCCAGAAGTGCAATGATATAGTACAATATTTTTATTCATCTTGTGTTTTTCATAAAATCCAATAATGTTTTCTATCTCTTCTTTTGTTGTCATTCCAGTGGATATATGAATTTCCCCATTATAGTTATTGCATATATACTCATGCATTTTCCAGTTGGTAGACATAGCTGAAGGTATTTTTAGAATTTTTGGATTTATTGAAATAATTTCTTTTAAGGATGTCATATCCCAAACAGATGTAGAATATACAATATTAAGTTCTTTTTCAGCATACCTTTTAAGTTCTTTATGCTGTTCAATAGAGAATTCTAAATATTCTCTATGTTCACCATAAGTTTTACCGTATGCGTTCCTTGGCTCTGGATGTGGTGCATTATATTCTTCCTCAGTTAATAATTCTTTAGGATTTCTTTTTTGAAATTTAACCACATCGGCATCACAAAATATTTTAGCAATCTTAATCATCTCCTTTGCAGTTTCAAAATCACCTTTATGGTTGCACCCTATTTCAGCAATTATTTTTGG
>DHGE01000042.1 GCA_002402635.1 Deferribacterales bacterium UBA4806 | reverse complement strand
CCTATGAATATATATTGAAAATGAAAAGAATTAAAAATGAAGCATTTTTGCATAAAAAAATAGAAAATAATGAAGTTTCAATAGAGGATATGTACAATATTGGAATTCAGATAGCAAAGAATTTAAAAGAAATAGAAACTAATAGAGCATTTATTGAAGAACACGGAAATGTAGAACAAGTTATATTTAATATTAATGAGAATTTTCAACAACTTGATAATTTTAAAAATAAGTATTTTGATGGTGATTTTTATGAATTTATAAAAAAAAGAACCTATAAGTTTATTGAAAAAAATCATGAACTTTTAATAAGAAGGGTAGAAAATGGCTACATTAAAGATGGCCATGGTGATATTAGGCTTGAACACATATATGAAGATAATTCAAATATAGGAATAATAGACTGTATAGAATTTAATAAGAGGTTTAGGTGTAATGATGTGGTGGCAGATTTTGTATTTTTATGTATGGAGTTAGATGAAAAAGGCTATTTAGAGTTATCAGATTCAGCCTTGTCAGGTTTTTTATCTATTTTTAATGATAATGATACAAAGAGTTTAATAAATTTTTATAAGTGTTATAGAGCCTTAGTTAGGGTTAAGGTGAATTGTTTTCTTTTAGTTGAAAAGGGAAGTAATTGGCAGAACTATGATGCTAAAAGAAAGGAAATTGAAAGATTGATTTGTCTGGCATATTCTTATGCGCTTGGTATGGAAAAGCCTCTTACACTTATTTTTTATGGGTTATCTGGTAGTGGCAAAAGTAAAAATGCAAAATATTTTGCAGATACTTTTGGGTGTGCATATTTTAATACGGATATGTGTAGGAAGGAAATGCTTAACATACAAGCATATGAAAGACATTATGTTCCATTTGGTAATAGTATTTATTCTGAAGACAATACCTTGAAGGTTTATGATTATTTGGGAGAAAAGGCTTATAATAAAGGATTAGTTGGAAGGTTTACTGTAATCGATGGTACATTCTTAAAAAAATTATATCTACACACATTTTTGGATGAAAGAGGACTAAATATTTTTAAAATAAAATGTGAAGCTCCTATGGATATTTTAAAAAATAGGTTAAAAAACAGAACACTTAAAAAAAGTATATCCGATGGTAGAATAGAAATATTAGATGAACAATGCAGAATAGTTGAGGATATTGGTTGTGATTTTTTATTAAATACTGAGAATAGTTTAGAGAATCATCCAAAACTTATAGCTAATGCATTAGCAACTAAAAATGAAGAATAATTATTTTATAAAGAAGGTAAATTCTCCTTTTGAGGATACATGCTTTTTTATAAGGAATATTTATAAAAAAAAGGCTCTCCTCCTCGATTGCGGCAGAATTGGCAATTTAAATAATACGGAATTACTCAGTATCTCTGATATTTTTATAAGTCACACTCATATTGATCATTTTTATGGGTTTGATAGAATTTTAAGAACATTCTTAAGATCAGAGAAAACCATAAAGGTTTATGGGCCATTGGGTTTTTTGAAAAATATCGAAGGTAAACTTGCAGGATACACTTGGAATTTAGTAGAAAACTATAACTTTGCAATTCAAGCTTTTGAAATTTTAGAGGACGGTAGAATTTTAACAGCTCAGTATAAAGCTTCAAACACTTTTAGACCAGAGTATGGTGAATTAAAAAACACAGATAAAATTGATTTAGATGATGGTTTTTTTATGTGTTTTGAATATTTTGACCATGCTATTCCATCTATGGCATTTAGAATTAAAGAAATGATGCATGTGAATATAAAAAAGGACGTTTTAGAAAAATATGGTTATATTCCAGGTCCGTGGCTTACAGATTTAAAGTCACACTTAAGAGCTAATAAAGATTTAAGTTATTTATTTGATGTAGAGACAACTGATGGTATAAAAAAAATATCTGCAGGAACCCTTAAAGATCGCCTTGTAATATTTAAAGAACCACAGGATATTACATTTATATCAGATTTTGCTCCCACCTTTGACAATTATAAAAGAGCTATTAATTTTGCAAAGGGCAGCTTTGTATTACTCATAGAGAGTATGTTTTTAAAGGATGATATTTTACATGCTATTGATAAAAAGCATTCCACAATAGACATATCAAAAAATATTTTTATTGAATCTAAATCAAAGTTTGTGCATTTTTTTCATT
Source organism: Deferribacterales bacterium UBA4806 (assembly GCA_002402635.1). Taxonomy (GTDB): domain Bacteria; phylum Chrysiogenota; class Deferribacteres; order Deferribacterales; family UBA228; genus UBA228. Next base: position 3,071 of record DHGE01000042.1, on the reverse strand, counting down.
TTTCATCAAAATATGAGAAAAGAAAAAATCTATTTTTTCAAAGACTGTATGAAGATGTTGAAAACCAGATAATTTAACTTTTTAGTGCTATTTTATTTATATAGATAATTATTCCATCTCAAAATATAAAAATTATAAATTCATGTAAATGTTTTTAAAGTTTTATATTTTGGTGTCGATTATATAAGCAGACTTAAAGAAGTAAGATGTAAAAAAATTAAAAGGAGGTTTGTTATGGCTTTAATAGTGCAAACAAATATGCCAGCTATAAAATCGCAAAGGCATTTAGGTTTTACTCAGAATTCATTATCGAAGTCAATCGAAAGATTGTCTTCAGGTTTAAGAATTAACTCTCCAGGAGATGACGCTTCAGGCTTATCTATTGCTGAAACACTAAAAAATCAAAGGATGGGCTTTGATAGAGCTTACTTAAACGCTCAGGACGGTCTTTCTATGCTTCAGGTGGCAGATGGTACCCTTTCACAAATTAATAGTATGCTCTCTAGGATTAGGGAATTGGCCATTCAATCAGCAAATGGTGTTTACAACGCAAATGATAGAACAATTATTCAACGTGAAGTTGACCAGCTTAAGGATGAAATTAATAGATTATCCTATAGTGCAGAGTTCAATACAAAAAAGCTGCTCAATGGAGATTCAGCTGGTTATTGGTCCAGCAATTCACCTAATTTTGATGTGGTCATGAATGGGAATATTAAATCTGGTAATTACAGATTTGTAACAGACACTACCTATGGGCAAAATGCTGTATATGAAACAGATATATTTACGCATCGAAATAGTCAGACTACTGTTAATGTGACAAGCGGTAATGAATTGATAAAACAGATTCATCCATTGGATGTTCCAGCAAATAACCCAATCACCGGTGAAAAACTCAATTATAATTTTCAGGTGAGAAACGATTACGTTAACAAGAATGATCAGGACACAGTCATTGTTGGTTCATCCAACACGGAAAACAGTTTAAATAAAATTGATAATCGTTTAAGAGATGTTGAGGTCAATAGATCTGGTTATTTATTAGTTGAATTTAACAAAGGATACCCAGACAACCTAGAAGAGGGACAGGTTGTAGATGGCTACGTAACATTAACATGGTATGATGCCAATGGTGAAGGCACAGAAAAAGTTAATGTTGCAGCTGAATTTGACAGTGCAGGAAATTTTCTTGGGCTTATTTCAAATGATTATCTCCATGATTTGTTTCCGTCAGTAACTGGGCTTATTTTTCCATCTGATGACTTTAATGTTGACTTGACNNCAGGCAGGAGATAAAGTGCTTCTTGGCATATCAGACAGAAATTCTGCAGCTGAGCAGGCAGATGCCTTGGAAGACCAGGGGATAGAGTCTGAAAATATGTATGTTAGGCTCAATTCATTTTCCAATGATAGTGATGAAGTTTATGTTGATGTTCAGTTTAATCAATTGTCTAATACAAATCAAATATTTCAACAAGTGGAAATGGATGAGAATGGCAATGTATGGACATATAAATACAGCGTAGATTTTGCGGACAATGTAAAAGCCAAAGTTGATGAAATGAGCAGGATTGAAGAAGGCCCTATAATACCTATTTTTAATGTGTCTACCGGTATTAACAATATGTTGGGTTATCACGATAAGGTAGATGTTACATTTGATGTCACAGAAAATGTAGCAGGTCAGGTAATAAATTATGACACTATGCTAAAAAATATTGCACAATTTGCCTATGAAGACGGACCTGAAACCTTTGCAACATCTAGAGATTTGACTGTATATTCTGGTAAGGGCCAAAGCAAGACAATACATCTGGCAGCTACTGATACTTTAAGGGATTTAGATAATAAGCTTACACAAGCTTTAAATGAGCTTGGACTAACTTCACAGGACCCAACAGTAAATGAGAAGCTTGTTACCTTCGTAACTCCTGATAATATGAGTATGTATGGTGGTAATGTTGTTGCCGAAGGTTCAATGGTTATTCAGAGCGCTACTCCAGGAAAAGAAGGAGAGCTGTACTTTACTGGTGATGAAGCTCTTATGAGAGGTTTGTCACTTACTCAGCTTCGAAATTCAAGTGAGAATGTTAGTAATACTAAAGTATATGATTTATACACAAACCAACTTGTTGCATCAGAAACTTCAAAAGATGGCACTTTTGTTAAAGCAATACCTAATGCTACTATAATATATTCTTCAAATAAATTGCTTGATGCAAAATGGGCAAATGGCGGCGTGGAATTTGGTAGCTCAAGCGAAACTGCAGATATTCATTTAGCAAGCAATCAGGCCTTTGTGCATGTAGGTGCAAACGCCAACCAGGAGATTGAGTTTTCTTTGCCACGTGTTGATACGACAGCTCTAGGCATAGATGATTTATTTGTTGTAGATGGCAAGTCTGCAAACAGAGCTATAACTCTCGTTGACAGAGCTCAAACAAGGATTAATGATATCAGAGGAACAATAGGGGCTCAAATGAACAGAATGGAAAATGCTCTAAATCAAGTGCAAGTGGCCAGTGAAAATATGAGTGCATCTGAATCACGCATCAGAGATTTGGATATGGCAAAGGAGATGACACAATTTACGAAGAATCAAATACTTTCACAAACTGCCAATGCTATGCTTGCTCAAGCTAATATGATGCCACAACTTGTGTTGCAATTGTTAGGAGCATAATTTATAATAGTATATAAGAGGGGTGGTAGTTTTACACCCCTTTCTCCCTTTAAAAAAAAGGAGTATAAATTATGATTACTAGAATTGACGGTGATGGCTATGTTTTTACAAAGATTGATGTTAGCCAATTAAAACAGCTAGAAAAACAACAAGAAGAAATATCCAGGCAGATCAAAGAAAATAATAAAGTACAACAGATAAAAAAAGAAAATGATGATAATTATAATGAAATCAAAGTTGGGGAGATTATTGATGAACCTATTGATGCTATAAAAAATATGAATGTTAAAAGACTTTATGATGTTGATGATGAACTCAATTGGGTTATAACCTCTGTGATGAAAATTGATACAAATGAATTGGTAAGACAAATCCCACCACAAGT
>DHGE01000131.1 GCA_002402635.1 Deferribacterales bacterium UBA4806 | reverse complement strand
GACACATTTGTCGACAGTCTGAAATGAGTAATCATTTGCTTTTTTTTAATATGATATAATTTGAATAAAGTTTATGGGGGAAAAATGAAATTATCTGATCAACTTAAGAAGTATCGTTTATTAAATAAGTTAACTCAAGAGGATTTAGCGCAACAGATTCATATAACCAGACAAGCAATTTCACGTTGGGAAAATGATTTAAGTGAGCCAGATTTGACTACACTAAAAAAGATGGCTGACTTATACAATATACAACTTGAAGAATTAGTTAATGGTAATATCTATGATTATGAAGCAAAGCATAATCAACTGAAGTTCTACTATTTTTTAAGTATTTTATCCTACATTATTCCACTTGGTTTTATAATTTCATTATATATAATTATATCTATACGAAAGAAGCAAATTGAGTATAAGATTCTCAAAGGTGTTTGCATAAGTAGAATTCTCTTAACCATTTCACTATTTGTTTTTATACTTTTAAATTTTATGTAATAAAGTTTAAGATAATCTAGTGCCTTTCAAAAAGAATTAAAAATTTTATACCAAATGATTAACATGATACGTCTTAATACCACTAAAGTGCATTTATAACAAGGATTAACATAATTAAATTGTAACTACCGAGGATTACTCGGTAGTTTAAATAAAAGCATTGCGAACTTTAAAGAACTACAATAATGATTTTGCTCACTCGGTAAGATATAGGGTGAAGTTAGTCAAATCTACTGATATTTTAGGGTTTCAATTATGGGTTATGTTTATGTGAAACAAGGAGGCACTACAATTAAATAACTATGAAGAATTATTACATAAAATTACACGAAACAATCGAGCAACTCAATGGTATTCTTAACTATGCAAACTCTGAGTCAACCATTAAACTGATTTCTAAAGAACTTTTTGGATATGAAAAGGATTTGCCAACATATCGAATACTGAATTATGATCTTATCATAGATTATGAAGATCTAACTCTGAACTCAAGGATAAAAAATTATCAAGCTAATCAAGAATTTTTTAATAATGATCTTGATTTAAAACAATTTGATAGATTATATATATTTACAGGTTTAAATAATATGAAACATAGTATGAAGAATATTTTAGAGGTTGAATTATCTAATGCAGAAATTGAGATTTTAAATTTGAATTTAGATAATAAGAAAATTATTAAAGCACATCATGTTATAAGTTATCAAAATTTCAGTGTTTTTATGGATAATATAGTTAATCAAATTAAATGTATTTCTAATAAAACGATTTTATAGAAGATTCTTTTTCGTAAATCGCATGGAGAAGTCGTCAATTTAGATGATATTGGTTAATTATTAGAGATTATTAAAGGTTTTACCAAGTGATAAGACCAGCACGTCTCCACTTCCACCAATTTGATGAACTAACCACTGAAAGGCGGTTTTTGTATATTTGAGGAGGATTTAATCTTATCTAGTCCTCTAGAGTTTCAAAACTTCTTTAAAATATTTATGCTTAAAAGAATTAAAAAGTACATTTTGATGTACAGTTCTCAATATAAAGCATATATATTTAATCGAAATGATATAATCTTGTTATGGAAAACTCAACACAAAATAATGACAATAATGAAGTAGTTTTTAACGATGATGGGCTCGAATTAAGAGTGAATTTTGATTCAGAAAGAGAAACATTTTGGTTATCACAAAAACAGATGTCTGAACTATTTGAAACAGATCAATCTGTAATCTCAAGACATATAAACAGTGCCTTTAGAGAAAAGGAATTAGAGAAAACGACTTCTATGCAAAAAATGCATAAAAGTAAAGCTTCAAGACCTGAAATGCTTTATAACCTGGATGTTGTAATATCTGTCGGTTATCGAGTGCACTCAAATAGAGGAGTTAGATTTAGAAAGTGGGCGAATGGAGTATTAAAGGATTTTTTATTGAAGGGTTATGTTATTAATCAAAATAGACTTTCTATTCCTAATCTAACTGAAATAACTGAAATACTAGATAATTATCGTAAATTTGATGGAGACTTACATTTAAGTGGTAATGAGCTTTTAGAGTTTATGATTGCTTATAATCGAAGCTTAACACTATTAGATGAATATGACCATCAAAAATTCGAATTGCCTAATGGGAGTAAAGATGTATACAAAATAGAGTATAACGAATGTATTGATATCATAAAGAGAAGTAAATTTACAGGTAAGAATGATAATTTTGGAAAAGAAAGAGATAAATCGTTTGATTCGAGTATTTCAACGATATATCAAACATATGATGGGAAAGAACTCTATCCAACACTCGAACAAAAAGCAGCAAATCTACTCTACCTAGTAACAAAAAATCATAGTTTCATCGATGGTAATAAACGAATAGCTTCAACAGTTTTTCTCTACTTTCTAGATCGTAATAAGAGTTTATTTATTGATGGTAGAAAGAGAATATCTGATGAGACACTCGCAACTCTTACTATCTTAATAGCGGCATCTAATCCCAAAGATAAGGATATAATCATAAATCTTGTTCTAGCTATACTGAAGTAAGTCTTAATTTAAAAAATACTTATCATATGGATACTTATACAGAAGTTAGTTATATAAACTAAATAGAGATATTTAATCTAATAAAGCGCTGAGAACAATTTCACGTATTTTAAATGGAGTATAACATTGTTAAAATGTTAGAAGGTAATAATTATATATATTACATAGGAGAGTAATTTGTGAAAAGAAAGTATTCTGACGAAGAAGTTCAAAAACACATGCTTGGAAGAATATATTGCAATAATGATGATCGGAATATCTTTGTGAAGAGAAAAGGACTTTTTTCTTGGACTATGAATTTAGGTAATGCATGGAGTTGGGTTATTACAGGAACATTAGCTCTTATAATAAACGTAATAGTAATATTTTTATTATGAATATCGCTCTATAAGGGTATATAGCTAAATTATAGTCTAGGAATAATATAGATTTTAAGAGAGTTTTTGATAAAACTATTAATGAGGTTGATTAAAGTGAATCCAGATTGTATGTAAAAAGTGTAATGATACATATGTATAGTCTCTTAATGATATTACTATTTATATATACAAAATGGTGTTATTCGGCAAATAAGG
>DHGE01000060.1 GCA_002402635.1 Deferribacterales bacterium UBA4806 | reverse complement strand
TCTAATATTTCCATTTATATCTCCTACGTTTTTTTGTTGTATGTTAAATTATGATTAATAGTATAAAATATAAATGGGACAGAGGACTTCATTTTTCCTAAGCTTAAAAGCTTCAAAAGGAGTCTGTCCCCCGTCCCTAAAGTCCCCATTAGTTGATTAGGCTTAAAAGCCTCTGTCAAACGGGAGATTGGATGCAGGGACATACATAATAATTTATGAGGTGCCATATGTTTGACTATTTTGTTGGTATTGATGTTTCCAAAAACAAGTTTAACTATTGTGTTATGGGTAGCAAGCTTGAGGTAGTTAAAGAAGATTCTATAAACATGGATTATGAAGGATTTAAAGAATTTAAAAAACTTAACGAAGAATTCCCTAATGCTGTATATGCCCTTGAATCTACCGGTAGCTATCATATTAACCTCTTATCATTCCTTATATCCTACAAAAAGGAGGTCTGTCTCGTTAACCCTGCACTTATTAAAAGGTTTGCTCAAACCATATCCCTTAGAAAAACTAAAACCGATAACATTGATGCAGTAATTATTGCAAAGTTTATCTGTAAAAATATTGAACATATTGACTATTTTACTTTCCAAAATATTGATGACATTACAGCTCTTGCTAGAGTCAGAGAAAACCTTGCCAAAGAAATTGCTAAAGTTAAAACCCAACTTAAACAACACCTTGTAGTAGTATTCCCTGAATTGCTTTTCAATTACAATGTATTTACTAATACTATACTTCAAATTCTTAAATATCTGCCTACCACTGCAATAATAAAAGCAGCAGATGAAAAAACTATCCAAAAGGTCTTTGATAACATTAAAACAAAACATAAAGTTAACATTACTCCTCAAGAACTTATTAGCCTTGCCAAAAATTCCATTGGTGCTTCCTCTGATACCTGGGCAATGGTTATTAAGCATGATGCCCAAATGTTGATATTCCTTAATGAACAACTGGAAAACATTACAAATGATTTTATTAACAGAATAAATAACTCTAAAAAAGATGATATGGAAATTATTACTTCCATTAAAGGTATTAGTGATACAACGGCTGCCCACTTTATCTCCGAGGTTAAAGATATTAAAAGATTTGAAAACAGAAATAAATTGTCTGCCTATGCAGGAATTGATCCTGCCATAAAGCAATCTGGCAGTAGCATATACTCTAATGGAAGAATTAGCAAAAAAGGATCTAAATCTCTGAGGCGTTGCCTTTATCTTATGGCAAGTGGTGTTATGAAGTTTAATCCCTATTTTAGAGCTTATTACCTTAAAAAAAGAGATGAAGGAATGAAACACAGAAAAGCTATGATTGCACTCTGCAATAAACTCGTTAGAATACTTCATGCTATGCTCACTAAAAGAGAAGCTTTTCATATGTCTGAACCATTATGATAATTCTTAATGTTTATAGTTGACTCCTTTTTTTTAGAGTAATTTTCTATATTTATAATTAAATGGATATTATGTAAAGTTAAATATTAAATATTAAAATAAAACTTAGTTATTGATATAAGTTAATATTTAAGTTAAAATAGCTAATCTTAATTAGAGGTGTTTATATCATGGGTATGATGACATCACAGGAATATAAAGAAAGTTTAAAAAGTTTAAAGCCTGTAGTATATCACTTTGGCAAACAATTAAAAAGTATCTTTGACGATCCGGTAATTGAACCTCATATTAATGCAGCAGCTGAAACATATAACATTGCCTTTTTGCCTGAAACTGAAAAATTGGCGACAGCTGTCTCTCACTTAACTGGTGAAAAAATAAATAGATACACACATATTCATCAAAATGTAGATGATTTAATAAAGAAGGTAAAAATGCTTAGAGTCCTTGGACAAAGAACAGGTACATGCTTTCAGAGATGTGTTGGCTTAGATGGACTTAATGCATTATACACAACTACCTTTGAGATGGACAAAAAATTGGATACCAATTATCATAAAAAATTCCTTGAATATTTGAAATATATCCAGAATAAAGACTTAATGGTAGCTGGTTCAATGACAGATCCAAAAGGAGATAGGTCAAAAAGACCTTCTGAGCAGGTAGATAAAGATTTATTTCTCCATGTGGTTGAAAAAAAGGATGACGGGATTATTGTAAGGGGTGCAAAAATGCACCAGACAGGCATTGTTAATTCCCATGAAATTCTTGTAATGCCAACTCAGGCTCTTCAGAAAGGAGATGAAGAGTTTGCTGTTTCATTTGCTATACCGGTTGACACTAAGGGAGTTATACATATCTTTGGAAGACAGAGTAATGATTTAAGAAAAGTGGAAAATGGCGAAATAGATGTAGGCAATAAAAAGTATGGTATAGTTGGTGGTGAAGCCTTAACAGTTTTTGATAATGTTTTTATTCCCTGGGAAAGAGTTTTTATGTGTGGTGAGGTGGATTTTGCCTCAATGTTAGTTTATCTCTTTGCAACGTACCACAGGCAAAATTATGGAGGGTGCAAAACTGGGCTATCAGACGTGTTAATTGGAGCTACTCTATTAGCTGCTGAATATAATGGAGTTAACACGGCAAGTCACATAAAAGATAAATTAGCAGAGATGATTCACCTAACAGAAACTTTATATTCCGCATCTGTTGCTTGTTCTGCTGAAGGTTATTGTTTGTCTTCAGGTGCATATTTTCCTGATCCACTTTTAGCTAATGTTAGTAAGCACAATATTACTCGCTTCATATATGAAATTTTTAGAATTTCTCACGATATTGCTGGTGGGTACATTGCTACAATGCCATCAGAAAAAGATTTATGTTGTGATGAGATAAAAGGGTACATCGAGAAATACTTAAAGGGTGTAGAAAATGTTCCAGCTGAATTTAGAATAAGGGTTGGAAGGCTTATTGAAAATATGACAGGAGGTACTGCCCAGGTCGAAGCAATGCATGGTGCAGGTTCTCCACAGGCCCAACGGATTATGTATTTAAGGGAATCTAATTTAAAGCTAAAGAAGAAATTGGCAAAAATTATTGCTGGCATTGAAGAAAAGTAATATTGATTTTATTTTTTGTGGAGGTTGTAAATTAAAATATGATAGGGATATTTTATCTAAATTATTAGAAAAAGAGTTAATTAAATTAAAATTGAGGGTTTTAGTCGTAATGAATGGATGTTTTAAGGCTTGTGAAAAAGCTTCTTTTTATGGCTATGATAAAATTATAGAAGTTAATAGTTATCTGGATTTAATAAATAAAGATAATAATCCCGAAATGATTTTAAATAGAATTTTAAAGGATATGAAAATAGATTAGTAGTTTTTTGAAATCAAAAAATGTTACATTATATATGTTTTTATAAATAATATTTTAGTTAGGAGGTTTTACATGAGTATTTATGTTGTTGGAACAGCTCATACAAAGTTTGGTAAGCTTGATGGTAAAAGTATTTATGATTTAATTAATGAAGCAGGCAAATCAGCCTTTGAGGATAGTCCTGTTGAGCCTAAAGATATTGGAGGTATCTGGCTAGCAAATTTTAATGCACCTGTTTTAAATAGCCAGAATCATTTAGCTCCTTTAGTTATTGATGTTTCTCCTGATTTGCGTTTTAAACCTGCGACTAGTGTTGAAAATGCATGTGCAAGTGGAATGACTGCCATTAGGCAAGCCATTAATGCCTTAAATGCAGGTGAAATTGATGTAGCACTTGTTGTAGGTGTTGAAAAAATGACATCTTTAGATACAAAGGGTGTTACCTATGCTTTAGCTCAAGCCGCCCATTGGGAATCTGAAGGTTCAAAGGGCATGACTTTTCCAGGGCTTTTTGCTGAATTTGCTAAAGGATATATGAAAAAATATAACATAAGTCTTGAAAGGTTGAGGGAAGCTTTTGCTAAGGTTGCTTCAAAAAATCATAGAAATGCTCTACATAACCCATTAGCCCATTTGCCAAAGGATATAAGTTATGAACAAATTTTAAATCTACCTGAGGAAAAAAACCCAATTATTGCTGACCCCTTAAGGGTTTATGATTGCTCTCTAATAACCGATGGAGCAGCTGCAGTAATTTTGACGAATAAAAAGGAGATTGCAAAAAAATATGGACCATTAGTAGAAATTGCATCAATAAAGCATGTTAGTGATTATTTAAGAATTGATCAAAAGAAAAACTATACCTTAGAAGGTGCGAAAATTGCTATACAAAGTGCTTTTAAGGAAGCAAATGTTACATTAGATGACCTTGATTTTGCTGAGGTCCATGATTGTTTTACAATTGCTGAAATTTTGATTTATGAGGCAATGGGTTTAGCTAAGGATGGTGAGGGATATAAAGTAATAGATGAAGGTACAGTTTTGCCAGAGGGCAAACTTCCAGTAAATTTGTCAGGTGGGCTAAAAGCAAAGGGCCATCCTGTTGGAGCCACTGGGGTGTCTATGGCAGTTTTAGCAACTAATCAACTTATAGGTAAGCCAATAGGGCAGGGCGTAAAAAATGCAAAAATTGGTCTAACTTTTAATTTAGGAGGTTCAGCTGCAACAAACATTGCAGCGATATTTAAAAGAGTAAATTAATGAATGAGCATTATACTTTTGATTTTGAGAATAAGACAGTTATTGTTACTGGTGGCGCTAGTGGTTTAGGTAAGGCTATTGCTGAAGGTTTTTCTTATAAAAGGGCAAATGTAGTCCTGTGTGATATAAATAAAGAGACAGGTATAAATATATGTAAAAGGTTGAAAGAGAAAGATTATAGTGCAGAATTTGAGTATGTAGATGTTACAGATGAACAATCAGTAAAGGATTTAGTAAATAGAATATTAGGAAAATATGGAAAAATAGATATAATAGTTAATTCAGCTGGAATTAATATAAGAAAACCTGTCATTGAAACAACATTAGATGATCTGAGAAAAGTTTTAGATGTAAATTTTATTGGGACTTTTCTAATGATCAGGGAAGTTTTAAAGACAATGATTAATAAGAGTGTGAAGGGAAAAATTATAAATTTGGCCTCCATATTTGGCGTTGTTGCTTTTAAAGGACAATGTTCCTATGCTGCCAGCAAAGGTGCAATTGTGCAATTCACAAAAGTTGCAGCAATTGAAGCAGCCGAATATGGAATTTGTGTTAATGCAATAGCTCCTTCATATATAGATACCCCTTTAGTTAGACCATTAATGGATAATAAAGAAGTGTATAATGAATTAAAAAATAAAAATCCTATGAAAAAATTTGGGGAACCAAATGATGTTGTAGGGGCAGCTTTATTTTTAGCATCACAAATGGCTGATTTTGTTACAGGTCAAACAATTTTGGTTGATGGTGGCTGGACAATATGGTGATAAAAATTTAGGGGGTAACAGATGAGTGTAAAGCTTTATGTGTTTAACAGTGGAATATTAAAAAGCACAAAAGATAAATTTTTATACAATATTGGCTTAGGAGAACCTTTTGAAGTGCCTGTTCCATATTATTTAGTTGATATTGATGGTGTGAAAATTCTCATTGATTCAGGAATGTCTACTGGTTGCGTCAAGGATCCCAGGGGTACATGGGGTGATGTTGTTGATGTATATTATCCGGTGATGAATGAGGCAGATGTGCCTATAGTTGCCTTATCAAAGATTGGTGTGAAGCCAGAAGATGTTTCATATATTATTCATACTCATCTCCATTTAGATCATGCAGGTAGCACTCAGTTTTTTCCAGAAGCAAAGGTAGTTGTGCAGTTAAATGAATTAAGATACTCCTATTTTTCTGACCCTTTAATGAAGGCAGCTTATATTGAAAAAGACTTAAAAGAAAGGGATATCAAATGGGAACCAATTGTTGGCGTAAAGAGTATGTTTAACGGTAAAATCCTCATATTTCCTACAATGGGACATACTCCTGGCCACCAAAGTGTGTTAGTCAGACTTGAAAAGCGAAAATCTGTTATAATAACGGGGGATGCAATTTACTTGAGAGATAACTTTGAGAAAAAGATACCATCAGGTTTTGCTTTGAACTTTGCTGATGCTGCCTATGCAGTTGAAACAATAGGAAATATTGCAAAAGAAGAAAATGCAGAGATATGGTTTGGTCACGATCCAGAATTTTTCAAAACACTTAAGCTGGCACCATTTTATTATGAGTGAGTTGTTGTTATGAAATATTTTGATGATTTAAAAGAAGGTGATAAAGGCTCTTTTGGTAAATATATAGTAACAAGAGAAGAAATTATAGAATTTGCCAAAAAATATGATCCTCAATATTTTCATATAGATGAAGAAGCGGCAAAACATTCAATTTTTGGTTCTCTGTGTGCATCTGGCTGGCACACAGCAGCTATGACCCACAGGATTTTGGTAGATTATTATTTTAAGGATATTGCTATATTAGGCTCACCTGGTGGAGAAATGTTTAAATGGAGAAAGCCTGTTTTTCCTAATGATCAATTATCAGTGGAGACAGAAATTATAAGAAAAACTGATCACAGAAAAAGACCGAATGTCGGTATTATAAAGAGTAAGTGTAAAACCTTAAATCAAAAAAAGGAAGTTGTTATGGAATTAATTGCAGATGTTTTAATAGAAAAAAGAAAAG
>DHGE01000056.1 GCA_002402635.1 Deferribacterales bacterium UBA4806 | reverse complement strand
AAAGTGATATACTACAGGCTTTAAATTTTTTAAACTTTCTTTATATTCCTGTGATGTCATCATACCCATGATATAAACACCTCTAATTAAGATTAGCTATTTTAACTTAAATATTAACCTATATCAATAACTAAGTTTTATTTTAATATTTAATATTTAACTTTACATAACATCCATTTAATTATAAATATAGAAAATTACTCTAAAAAAAGGAGATATAAATGGAAATATTAGATGAAAGGATCATAACAAAAGCAATAGTTGAGAATTTTTCTAAAGATTTCTTAGATTACACTGATTGTGATGTTGCAATAGCTGGAGCTGGACCATCTGGAGCAGTAGCTGCATATTATCTGGCCAAATCAGGTATAAAAGTGATAATCTATGAACGAAAATTATCCCCTGGAGGAGGTATGTGGGGCGGTGGGATGATGTTTCCATATATTGTTGTGCAAACTGAGGGAAAAGGGATTTTAGATGAATTTGATATTTCTTACAATGAATATCAACCAGGCTATTATGTAGCTTCATCAATAGAAGCAACAAGTACAATTTTATCAAAATGCACTAAAGCCGGTGCTAAAATTTTCAATACAATAAGTATTGAAGATGTTGTAATAAGAGAAAATGATGAAATAGAAGGCTTTGTACTATCATGGAGTGCAACAGGTATTGCTAAATTACATGTAGACCCATTGGTTATAAAATCAAAAATTGTAGTTGATGCAACTGGTCATGATTGTGAAGTTTGTAAAATAGTATGCCGTAAGATAGGCAATAAATTAAACACTTCTACAGGGACCGTCATAGGTGAAAAACCAATGTGGGCTGATGTGGCAGAAAAGCATGTTGAAGACAATACAAAAGAAATTTACCCAAATTTATTTGTAACAGGTATGGCTGCTAATGCAGTTTATGGAGCTCCTCGAATGGGTCCTATTTTTGGAGGTATGTTGCTTTCAGGAAAAAGGGTAGCAGAATTAATCATAGAAAAATTAAAATGATTTATGATTTATGATTTATGATTTTTATCTTATAATATTACTTTTTATAACTATTACTTTAATTGTTATATTTATTTCGAAATTAGAAGTACATCCATTTCTGACTTTATTATTTGCTGGTTTGTTTTTTGGCCTTTTTTCAGGTATGCAATTAAAGACTATTGCTTCGTCACTTACCAGTGGTTTCGGGTCAACTTTAAGCTCAATTGGCATTGTAATAGTTACTGGTACAATAATAGGCGTATTTTTAGAAAAAACTGGCGGAGCAATGAAGATTGCAGAATCTTTATTAAAAATATTCAAAGATAAAAGCGTGCCACTCGTAATGAACATAATGGGTTTTATTGTTTCTATACCAGTTTTTTGTGATTCTGGCTTTGTCATTTTATCATCTCTTAATAAAGCTTTAACAAAAAAGGCAGGACTAAGTTTGTCAGTAACAGCTATAGCTCTCTCTTTAGGATTGTACGCAACTCACACCATGGTGCCCCCAACTCCTGGACCAGTTGCCGCAGCAGGAATTTTACATGCTGATCTAGGGCTCGTTATAATATTTGGGTTAATTGTTTCAATTCCTGTCTCTATAACTGGTCTATTATTTGCAACACACTATGGTAAAAAATATTATATTGAACCTGAAGCTTGTTCAGAAAACATAAAAATAAATGAAAATTTACAAAATAAACCATCCTTTATAATATCAATTATGCCAATATTTATACCAATCTTATTGATTGTTGTAAAATCTATTTCAGAATATCCTGGTCTACATGTTAGGAACGAATTAATAAAAGATATTTTAAGTTTTATAGGAACACCTTCTATAGCGCTATTAATAGGTTTCCTATTCTGCCTATTACTGCCAAAAAATAATGAAAAAAGTATTTTCTCTACTGATGGTTGGGTAGGAATAGGCGTCAAAAATGCTGCAATCATAATACTTATTACTGCAGCTGGTGGTTCATTTGGACAAATTTTAAGAGATTCTCATTTATCTGATATCATAGGAAATTATTTTTCAAATATAAATGTCGGATTATTACTGCCTTTTATCATAGCAGCTGCTTTAAAAACTGCTCAGGGTTCTTCAACAGTTGCAATTATTACAACAGCATCATTGATTGTACCACTATTAGAGCCAATGCATTTATCTAGTGAAATTGCTAAGGGACTTGTTGTTGTTGCAATAGGTGCTGGCTCAATGGTTGTTTCACATGCTAATGACAGTTATTTCTGGGTAGTTACGCAATTTTCAAATATGGGTGTTAAAGAGGGCTATAAGCTTCAAACAATGGGAACTTTAATTAGTGGTTGTATGGGTGCACTTGTAATTTTTATACTTTCTTTTATATTATTATAAAAAATTTTCTTGGGGGTGCTAACATGAAGCATATTGCAGTTGTTGTTACTGACTATTTTGAAGATTCAGAGTACACTGAACCTATTAAGGCCTTTAAAGAAAAGGGGCATAAAATTACTAATATTGGTTTTGAAGCAGGCAAAACTGTTAAGGGTAAAAGAGGAGAATCACAAGCAACAATAGATAAATCAATTGATGAAGTAAAGGTTAGTGAGTTTGATGCGCTGCTAATTCCTGGAGGATTTTCTCCTGACATTTTACGTGCCGATGATAGATTTGTAAAATTCGTTAAAGAATTTGTAGAAAGTGAAAAGCCAATATTTGCAATTTGCCATGGACCACAGTTATTAATTACAGCTAACGTGGTAAAAGGTGTGAGAATGACTGGTTACAAATCTATTGTTCAGGACTTAAATAATGCTGGTGTTATTTTTGAAGACAAATCAGTTGTGGTAGATAAAAATTTTGTTACCAGTAGAACCCCTGATGACTTGCCAGATTTTATAAGAGAGAGCCTTAATAAATTAAATTACTAAAATGAATATATTTTACAAAAGGTTACAAATCTAATTTAAAATTTTATAAAGACAAGAAGGCCTTCGATTACATAACTTAAAAGTATGCTCTAACTCCTGGCTAAAGGGAAGATGCATTGTTTCCCCGTATAAATAACCTTTATAAGACTTTATTGCTTCGCCTACATATGTTGAAACAGTAACAGGATCTGGTTTATAATCATCGGCGCTTCAGATTCTTGCCCAATCACCGGATTTTTTTGTAGTCCACCTTCAGGCAATAATGAACT
>DHGE01000036.1:6059-6251 GCA_002402635.1 Deferribacterales bacterium UBA4806 | reverse complement strand
AGCTGAACCATAAACACCATGCAACTTCCAATCTATGCCATTACCATATGGAAGCTTTCCATCAAAGGCTGCTCCAATCCACCATGCATCAGCATCTTCATAACTATCATGGAATGAATCATCGGGAAAATTTCTACCCATCAAACTAAAACTGTTACTAATATTTAAATTACTTTTTAAGCGACCATTATA
>DHGE01000036.1:0-5995 GCA_002402635.1 Deferribacterales bacterium UBA4806 | reverse complement strand
ATTATTATCATAACCTCTTGTGCCACCGTCATAGAGCTTTGAATATAGCAAATTTACTGCAAATTGATCAAAATCTTTGCCCACTAAAATACCTGCTAACTCTTCTGATAAAACAGCGCTATTAGGAGTATCAAATGTAAATAAACCTGCCTTCGCATAAAACCATTTGTCAACTTCTATATAGGCATTAAGCACTTCAACATCAGAATCGCCACCGTCATCTGCGCCTAATCTTGCATAACTATTCTTATCGCCCCAAATAGCATTCCCCATTTCAAACATTACAACTCCTCTAATGCCATCTCCATTGTCAGCTGTCAGTTTCAATCTAAATCTTTGATCGAAGAACTGATCATCATCATCGCCATCTTTAACATTCCCAAAATTCCATCTGCTACCTCCCTTCTCACTGTCATAGTCACTGCCACCACCACCCCAGGTGTTGAACATCCTGATACGGTATGAACCATTTGCTTTAAGCTCTAAAGCGTAGGAACTTGAAACAAACAACAACATAAACAGTACTGCCACCAATTTTTTCATATTACACCTCCAATTTTTAATCATTCTTAAAACATATACTTAAACAAGAAATTTGCCGCATATACTGTATCCTCTGCAAATTTTTTCCCATTATCATCTCTATATGCATCAGGATTAAGACAACCTAAAAGTAGTGAAATAGTTGTACCTTCTGTAATTTGATATTCACTAACTAATGCAACCTCAAGAAAACTATCATAGCGATATCTGAATATATCAGGCTCAATTTTTGCCACATCTTTATCTATCATATTCCAGATGTGGGCAATATCAAAAATGTGTTTCAATCTTTCCATTGAATTGAATGTTATTTGGCCCCCTATCATCGAATACCCCGATGGATCACATGCAAATTCACCCATAGAAAGGCTGTCAAAAAAGAATGGTGCATATGTTTTATATGCCATGTAATCTGGAGCAAGAGTGGGCATAATATTAAGATCATGTTTTTTATAGTCATCTTCATCAAAACCATTGCTATAGAGCCCATATATATCAAACTTAAATCTATCAAACATATAAGTTAATGAGCCATCAATGAGGTAGCCTTCCATTTCAAGATCATTATTTCCATCTCTACCTTCAATATCAGCATTGCCATATAGACCATGCAAATTCCAATCAAGACCACTTCCAATGGGCAATCTTCCTTCAAAAACTGCTCCAATCCACCAAGCATCCGTATCTTTATAAATGCTATGGAATCTATCATCTGGAAAATCTCTACCCAGTAATGAAAAGTTATGATCTACATTAAGGTCTCTATATACATAGCCATTGTAGACATCCCTTAAGTTCCCATAATTACCCGGACTTATTGTAAGTTTGCCTTTATTCTCTATATGGGAATATAGAAAATATGGCGTTACATTGAAATAATGTGTTTTAACGGGAACCATCACGCCAAAGAGATCTGCATCATCATTGCCATCGTATCCTCGTGAGTCTGCTCCAGCATCATAAAGCTTTGAATAAAGTAGATTTATTGCGAAATTGTCAAAATCTTTGCCCACAAGAATCCCTGCTAACTCTTCTGATAATATTGCGCTATTAGGTGAACCAAAGCTAAATACACCTGCCTTTGCATAGATCCACTTGTCTACTTCAATATAGGCATTCAATACTTCAACCTGGGCATCGCCATCGCCAGCACCAAGCCTGCCGTAACCACCCTTATCACCCCATCTAGCATCGCCCATCTCTAATAGTAATACACCTTTAACACCATCATTATTGTCTGCAGTGAGCTTCAAATCAAACCTTTGATCAATAAATTGATCATCGTCATCGTGGTCCTTTTTTTCACCAAAGTTCCAGAATCCTGGTCCATAATCATTTCCACCACCTCCCCAGGTATTAAAACTTCTAATGCGGTAAGTACCATTTGCATAAAACTCAAATCCATAAGACAATGAAAAACACACAAAAATACTTAAGAAAATTAAGGCATAGAAAATCTTATTCACAATCCTCTCCTTAATATATTTTTTTAAACTTTCTTTAATGAATTAACTTTTAGGAATTTTTACACATAAGTCAACTAAAAATACTTTTACATATTAATTATTAAAAATTGATCTCCCGAGGTAGATGCTCGGCAGGTAATATAAATATGCAACTTTTTAATAAAAAAATAGGGGCTTTTTACAGCCCCTATTTTTACTTGCTATTTAACTTAAATTAATGCTAATTAAAAGTTATATTGCAGCATAAAGTTTACTGCAGCTGCAACATCCTTTTCAAAATGATTGTTTCCATAGCTATTTGTATCTAAAGGTTTTAATATACCTGTCAACATTGACAAAGTTGTGCCTTCAGCTATTTGATACTCATTAACAAGAGCTGCTTCTACAAAATCATCGAACATATATCTGTAATTTGGATCATCTTTTGTAACATTTGCAGCTTCAGCAACACCAGGGCCTACCATATTCCAGATGTAGGCGACGTCGATTATGTGCTTCAATCTTTCGATAGAATTAAATGTTGTTTGAGCACCTA
Organism: Deferribacterales bacterium UBA4806; assembly: GCA_002402635.1. GTDB lineage: Bacteria > Chrysiogenota > Deferribacteres > Deferribacterales > UBA228 > UBA228. The sequence goes on along the minus strand of DHGE01000036.1, from coordinate 3,451 downwards.
CCATTGACCAGCCAGCTGGGTCCTGTGTAAAGCAGCCCATACCAATGGCATCAAAAAACATCGGTGCATAAGTAGAATTTACCAAATAATCTGGAGCTATTGTTGGCAACATATCTAATTCGTGGCCTTTATAGTCATCTGTATCAAATCCAGGGGAAAATAAACCATAAACATCAAATTTATATTTATCATATATATAGGTTAATGAACCATCAATAAGGAAACCCTGCATTTCAAGGTCCTTTCCATGCTTTGCATTTACATTAGCTGAACCATAAACACCATGCAAATTCCAATCTAAGCCATTACCATAGGGAAGCTTTCCATCAAAGGCTGCTCCAATCCACCATGCATCAGCATCTTTATAATTTTCATGGAATGAATCTTGAAGGAATTCTCTACCCATTAAGCTAAAACTGTTACTTGAATCAACTGCTGAATTAAGGCCGCCTTGGTAGAGTCTTACCATATTACCATAGTGGTCAGCATTATCTAATTGGCCTTTGTAACCTATATGNNCCAGCAAGGTCTGCATCATCATTTGAATCGTATCCACGACTTTCACTGCCACCGTCATAGAGCTTTGAATATAGCAAATTTACTGCAAAATTATCAAAATCTTTGCCCACTAAAATACCTGCTAACTCTTCTGATATAACAACACTATTGGGTGTATCAAAGCTGAATACACCTGCCTTTGCATAAAACCATTTGTCAACTTCTATATAGGCATTGAGAACTTCTACATCAGAATCGCCACCGTCACCTGCGCCTAATCTTGCATAACTGTTCTTATCACCCCAAGTAGCGTCCCCCATTTCGAACATTACAACGCCTCTAATTCCATCACCATTGTCAGCTGTCAGCTTCAATCTAAACCTTTGATCGAAGAACTGATCATCGTCGTCGCCATCATCAACATTTCCAAAATTCCACTGTTGCCCACCGCGGTCTATACCAGCATCACTACCACCACCACCCCAGGTGTTGAACATCCTGATACGGTATGAACCATTTGCTTTAAGCTCTAGAGCAAAAGAGCTTGAAACGAACAAAAGCATAAACAAAAATGCCAGAAGCTTTTTCATACTTTACTCCTCCTTACAGTTTATTTTTTATCTAAACACATCCCACTTCTATATAACATAAAATAGGGTCTCTAATATAGGCTTTATCACATTAAATTTTCGCTGTCAACAAAAATTTAGCCATTAATATTTCAAAACAACTATACTGCTTTTACCACTACCTAAAAAAGCTATATCTAACATAGCAGGATTTGATTCTAATGTATAAAAATAATATTCACCAAAATCATTCATCTTTATATAGATATCATAGGTGTTCTTCGAAAGGTCGCCTCCAACATAACTAACTACCATAGAATCAGGGCTAATCTGTAATATCTTAGAGGATGTTATAATAAGCTTACTCTCTAAAAATTGTGTTATGGGCACATTTATAAATGCGTAGAGTAAATTGTTATATTTAAACAATCTGCTCTTGGGAGAAAATTCAAAAATCATCTTTTTAGTGTCTTCCCTGAATCTGAAGGCATCGTCGTGTCGTTCTGTAAACAGGTCCTTTCGTTTGCCACCCTCCAGAGATCCTAATTGTGTCTGAAAAACATTTATATATTTTCCAATTGATGCTGGTGTTTCATCAACAACCCTTCTACCTGAGGCCTTCAATATTTTTCCATCATCGCTTATATATATAGAGTCTGAACCCTCTGTGTAGAAACCATAGAGTTTAAAATCCTCTGGAGTATCAAAATAGATACCTTCCTTATATTCACCATCTTCAAAAACTAGGTTAAAAATATTGCCTCTAGCTAAATATTCAAAGTGTTGTTTTTGTCCTATAATATAAGGAGTCCCATCAACAATAAAAGATCTAACGAGATATGGTAAAGTAGCTTTCTTGACAAAGGTTTGTCCATCATATTCATAAACATATGTAGAGAGTTTTCCTGCATAAGGATAATCTAAAATGAATAATTCAGGATAATTGTTGTCATTAAGGTCCGCTACTTCAATATTAATTATATTATCAAACTTTCCAAACTGTGTCTTTTTCTTTATTATATCATTATCAATAGTGTATATATAAATATTATTTTTAGAAGAACCTACTATTTCCTCTATACTATCCTTATCAACATCGGCTACAACTATACTCCTTAAAAATTCGTCTACTTCATATTTCTTTCTATCTTTAAATTGCCCCTCAGAAGCTATTTTATCTTCTTCCTTCACAATATTTGTGGCAATAACTACGTCATTTTTTGTTTTGAGATTTATTGAAAATTCACCTCTATATACTTTTGCTACCTCTAAGATCAAATCTGCATTTTGGATGTCCTTTGCCAAAGTAAAATTCTGGCTGGCAACATCATTTTCTACTAACCTTTTAAAATATTCATCAACTTCATTCTTATAGTTAACATATACACTAATGTTTAAATCAGCATTCACAATATCCTTTACTTTTACACTTTTACAGTTAGATTCTGCTATTGAATAACGTTGAAAAACTTCAGTTATTTCCCCTGTACATATCTTATCTTTAGTTATACCAAGAATTTCCCCAGTTATAGGATGTTTTATTTCCTCCATCTGCCTGTAAATATTAATTTTTAATCCTTTAAAAGCTCCTTGGTCTTTACCTATATCAGTATAAACTTGTTTACCCTTAACTCTTATGATATAAAAGTCATTTTTTAAAACAAGATTTTTAAATATTGATTCATAAGCATTAATTTGGTCAACAATAAAAATAGCTGTCATCAAAAACAATATTATATAAACAATCTTTTTCATAAATTTAATCACCCTGCTTATACAAATTTAGCATTAAATCCTACAGGTATTATATATAATAACTATTTTTATAACAAGTAAATAATTACCTATAAAATATACTGAGTCAAATCCTTGTCTTTTATTATATTTGCTAAATGTTCGTCGACATATTTTGCATTAACTATTACTTTTCCTAGAGTTGCATCTGGAGCATTAAAGGAGACTTCTTCTAACAACTTCTCCATAATTGTATAAAGTCGTCTAGCTCCAATATTTTCATTTCGGCTATTGACTTCTGCTGCTATCTCAGCAATCCTCTCTATTCCATCATCTTCATATTCCAATACAACGCTATCAGCTGCCAAAAGTTCCTTATATTGCTTAGTAAGTGCATTTTCAGGTTCCTTTAATATACGAATAAAATCTTCCTTGTTTAACGACTTTAACTCAACTCTTATAGGGAAACGTCCCTGCAATTCAGGTATTAAATCTGAAGGTTTAGACATATGAAAAGCCCCAGCTGCTATAAACAATATATGGTCTGTCTTCACTAATCCATATTTTGTCATTACCGTAGAACCTTCAACAATTGGCAACAAATCTCTTTGAACCCCTTCCCTAGACACATCAGCCCCTCTGGAATTTGC
>DHGE01000003.1 GCA_002402635.1 Deferribacterales bacterium UBA4806 | reverse complement strand
AGTCCTTATTTACTGAGTAACACCTTCATTTATAATATCAAATTCAATATTTTTGGAGAGAGGCCAAGGTCATTCTACTCAATTCTTGTTATTTTGTTCTTGATTATAACACATTAAAATTTCAGAAGGTAAACATGATTCTATACTCGTATTTACTCTCTGGGGTAAATTTAATGAAATCCTAATAGATCTAAAATATAGCTGAGAAGTACTGAATAAGTTTAGTTGGATTTACTTAGTTTTCAGTGTTGCTTTTACAGTGTATGGAACTAAGCAACCAGCACTTTGAGCCCATACCATAGCATTAACAGCAACCCCTTGAATGGTTGGATATGATTGATCATAAGCATAGTCGTATATATCTGTAAGATCTATAAGATCTATATAACCATAACTTGAATTTGGACCGAAATTGAATTTGTTTATTGCATAATATAGATCTCCGGATGTGAATCTATTACTTCCCGAAACCGGATATTTTCCATTTATTGTAGCAAACCAACTAGTGCCATATATTTTACTTACATGTGTAGAATTAAGGTTATAAACTGTACTTCTTGAATTGTTTATAAATGCATAATTTAATAGTTCAGCGGCTAAGCTATATCCTTTTGAATTAAAATATGCAATTATTAGAGCTGCTTGAGTAATATGATCGTTGCAATTAAGACCAATTAATGACGATGTTGTAACGGACTCATTTTTGCTTATAAATTGATATTCTAAATCGTTAATCAATGTTAAGCTATTATTGATTTGCTCAATTTGAAGTAAAATTTGATTAATAATTTTATCATCCACACTATTTTCCAATTGCACCTGAAATCGCTCTCTCATCTTTACAAGCTCATCTCTTACATCTATACCGCTTTGCGCTTCAAATAGCTTAAAACTTTCATAATTCGAAACCTCTACCTTAACTTTTGCTTCAACTGTTTCAGAAACACCAAATAACATAGATAAACCCAATGCAACTATTAATGAAAACTTAAAAAACCTACTCATAAAAACCCCCTTTTTGTGTATTCATCATAATTAATTTACCACAAATTTAATTAAAGGTTCAAAACATAAATTGTTGCCAAATTTTTTTTGGATTTAGAAACTCTTTTATAGTTTCCAAAAGGCAACTTTGATTCACCTTTATTACAAGTGATTTCGCTTATCGCAACAGCCTCTGCAATCTTTGCATCTTTCATACTACTAATGCTTCTTTTCTCCAAGAATATATGCTCAATCGTTACAGAGTGAAATGCAACTTTTAGATAACCATAGCCCATAAATTATACTTATACTCATCTTTTATTGCTGGTATAATTGCCCCCTTCTATAATCTCTGAATTCTTGAATTTAGTTGTTTCCCCAACTAAATTATCGAATTTTGGCAAGTTTTATAGAAAGTCTATTAGTGGTCTGATGGACTAGATAGACTCAAACAGAATATAACAAAGTGCATAAAGGATTTATTTTGTTACCCAAAGGCCCTAGAAGAAACAAAAAAGCACCCTTTCAGGTGCTTCATATGTACAATGGTGCGCGTGACAGGATTTCAAGTACAACGCATTTATACCCCAATAACACGTAAAATAAGGGTTTCTACACGTATATAATACTATAAAAACACATAGAACTGAATAGAATAACTATACTCCGTTACCCAGTCATTACCCAGCAGACTAATATATCAAATCCTCACATTCTAATCTCAAATTCAAGCTATGAACTGACGCTTAGTTTCTTCAATTTAAAAAATTGGACGACTTCATTTTACAATTAGCTATACTTTAAAACTGTAAAATCTTTCAATACAGATTAATAAAATTTAATATTTTTTAACATAGCCTGGATTTCAAGATTAGTCTGTTCATCTAAACTTGTTTCTATGCTCATATTTTTAATAATTACCCAATCTTCATCAACAATTTTAACAATATTTTTTTCATCATTTAAATCGGGGTTATTATTATTCTCTTTCACAATAATACGAGGAGTAAGATTATAACTTTCTATGAATTGTTTTACATCTTCATTTTCAAAATAGATTAATATGGTTGAATAATATCTATAAACTTTTATTGGTAAATCAATATCACTTGGTATAGACATCACTAAAGGCATTAAATCATTTATATAAAGAAGTTCATCATCATAAACTATTGGAATAATTATTTCCGGTTTATTTACTCTATCAGTTAATGAATTTACTTGTTCTTGAAGAGTAAATATTTGCTCATTTAATTCTGTAATTCTTTGCGATAATTTTTCATTACTTATTTTACTAGAATCAATTTCAGAATTGTTTGTAGTACAAGCACTTAAACTAAAAATGATTAGAAATCCTGTTATGCAAGCATTAGTAAAATTTTTCATTTATCACCCATATAAAGATTAAGTTCTTTACGCCTCTTTTAGTAATATACATGAATTTGAATTATTCCATAACCTAAATTCATATACTGCATCAAATTTAAGTAGTCCTTATTTGCAGATGGATCGTAAATACTAAATGAATAACTTCCATCACTAAATCCAGTATATCCTTTAACAACGACGTAATGATACTTTACTTTATTATTAACCATATATGTCATTCCTAATAATACTGGACGACCCGCTCTGAGAACACCAAGTAGAACGTCTTTTACTGATGCTAAAGAACCACCTGGATATACGTTTTGGTATAATTTCTCGTACTGTAATCCAAGCTTCGTCGCCGCTGAAGCCCAACTCATAGGACAAGCTAAGTTACCTAAAAATGTATTTAACTGTCCAGGGTTTCTATCAGTTGTATATTTATTTGCAATCATAGAAAGTGAAGTTAATGCACAACCATCAGTCTCTATTGAAAAACCACAAGATTGCATTATATTTGGAGACCAACTTTGTAGATTTTGGTAGTATTTAGTCAACCCCGTTATATTAATAGTTTCAGTTACACATATTGTTTCTGAACAAACGACCATAGGCATTATTCTATTACTTCCAAGATTCTTATAGTTTAAATATGCATTAACATTTATAGGTGATTCTTGATCTGCAATTTCTATATTTGGCTGAACTTCAATACTCTCTTTTAATGCGCTTACATTTGAAAAAAAACTTAACATTAATATTCCACTAATTAAGATTTTGACTATTTTCATTTCTTTCATTTCCTTTTTAAATTTTAAAGCAAAATTATGTATGTATTAGCTAATTATATTATTAATCAAACAGAGCAAAATGATAACTTTTATCTAATTTACTATATTAGTTCTACTCTTCTAGAATAATTAAACATATTGTTTGTTATTTCATAATTGTCCCCCTTTCTTTCACAATAAAGTGATCTAAATTAAAAACAAAAGCAGCAATTCTTTGCTGTTCATTTGTTATTTATAATTTACTAGCCCCACACCAGATCATTATAAGTCCCCACTTATGTATATTTGTAATAACAAATATCCTTGCTATTACAAATATAACACAATATTAAGATTTTAAGACAAAGAAATTATGGCAAAGAAATTATTCATTATTTATATTATTCCACATTTAACACTTGTATAGGTGTCTTCATTTAGGGATTTGTGATTAATGGCTAAGTATGTTCTTGTTAATAGATATTGAAATTACATATACTTATTATTGCGTGACCCCGAATACCCTATAAAATTCAAAAAAGCACCTATTTAGGTGCT
>DHGE01000113.1 GCA_002402635.1 Deferribacterales bacterium UBA4806 | reverse complement strand
AGGCAAACCATATTTCATTGCAAGCTCAACACTTCTTGAGTGTAACACCTTTGCACCAACTGCAGCCAATTCTAGCATCTCTTCAAATGAGATATATGTAAGTTTATGTGGAGAATCAATTTTCCTAGGATCTCCTGTATAAACGCCATCAACATCTGTATATATTTCACAAGCTTTAGCCTTAACAGCGGCTGCTAAAGCCACTGCCGTGGTGTCAGAACCTCCACGCCCTAAAGTTGTTATGTCATAAACATCTTCTGAAATTCCTTGGAAACCTGCAACAACACAAACATATCCGCTGGCTAAATCATTTTTCAATCGACTAGTTTCTATTTTTTTAATCCTAGATTTTGAATATGAATTATCTGTAACTATTCCAGCTTGCCAACCAGTATAGGACTTAGCTTTAATACCCATTGATATCAAAGCTTGGGCAATCAAAGCAATACTTACCTGCTCACCAGTGGAAACAATTACATCATATTCTCTAGAATCATAGTGACTTTCAAGGGACTTTAATAAATTTATTAGTCTATCAGTTTCACCTGACATGGCAGAAACAGTCACTATGACATTATTATCTTTTCTCTTTTCAGCAATAAGTTTAGCAACATTTTTAATTCTATCAATAGTTCCAACAGATGTCCCACCAAATTTCATAACTAGTGTATCCATATTACCTCCAACTGTTATCTTTCGACTCTCATAACAAGAGTTTTATCTCTCACAAAGGGTAATTTATCAATCCTTTCTACAGAATTAAAGATATTTCTCCCCTCAGTTTCATGTGTTATAAGAACTAATGGGATAATACCATTTCTTAACCATTCCCCTCTCTGAATAGCAGAAACTATACTTATATTATGCTCTCCTAAAATACCTGTAATTTTTGACAATACACTGGGTTGATCATCAACAGTAAATCGCAAATAAAATGTAGATACTATATCATTTATATCGCATATATTAGATTCTTCATTATAACTATTATTATAGCCTAAAATAGGCACCCTTTTTTTATCGCAGAAAGATATATCCTTGGCAATTGATAAAATATCTGCCACAACGGCACTACCAGTTGGAAGGCCTCCTGCTCCTCTACCGTAGTGCATAGTTCTATCTACCTTGCTAGTCCTAATGTAAACTGCATTGTAAACATCCATAACATCTGCCAGAAAATACCTTTTGGGTATTATTGTGGGGTGAACTCTTACCTCAATATTATTTTGATTTCTCTTTGCTATTGCTAATAATTTAATTTTCCCATTTAATTCTTCAGCTAACTCAATATCTATATGTTTAACTTTAGAAATACCTTCAACATACACCTGTTTAATACTAACCATTGTATTGAATGCTATGGAAGCAATGATTGCTAATTTGTGTGCTGAATCTATCCCCTCTATATCAAAAGCAGGATCACTTTCAGCATACCCTGCTTGTTGTGCCTCAAGCAATACATTTTCAAATTCACTTTTCTGCAATTCCATCTGTGTTAATATATAGTTACAGGTTCCATTTAGTATGGCATAAATTTCTCTAATATCATTTACACACATATCTTCTTTTAATACTCTTATAATTGGTATGCCTCCTGCAACAGCTCCTTCGAAGCCCATTAACACATTATACTCATCAGCCAATTTAAACAGTTTATATCCATGAGTTGCAAGTAATGATTTATTAGCTGTTACAATATGTTTCCCCTTTTTTATAGACTCTGAAATTATATATCTGGCTTCATTAATCCCACCAATTAATTCGACTATTATATCAACAGATGGATCGTTTATTAACTCGATTGGATCTATTGTAAGAATATCTACATTTTTAATATTATCATCTATTTTTCTATTAATATTCCTGTCTGCTATGCCACAAAGATTAATATTAATATTGCTATTTTGTTTAATTAACTCATTATTGTTCCTTAAAAGATTAACCACACCATGTCCAACAGTCCCATAACCAACAATGCCAATATTTATACTTTTCATATTATTTTTAATGGTAAGATATCTTTTTATAACCCCTCGGTATTTCAAATAATTCTTTATTGAGAGAGCCTTTTTTAATATTTTTATATCTCATAATAGAATATACTTTACCATTAATGTGTGTCTCAATTTTTATGGGAAATTCAATTTCTTCAGCATACCAGTAAATATGCTTAATGCCATATCTTAAATCACTTTGCAAAATCTGACAGTTTAAGCCCTCTACATTTTCACGACCAATAGTTGTTCCAATTTTACTTTTTGCTTGATTTTCATTTTTTAAATATACTGAAATATCCCCTAATTCAGTATATGATTTTTCATTATCAATAAGTATATATCCTTTATTTTCCTTGATATTTAGAATTATAACTGTTTTTTCAACTCCCATATCATTCATTTCTACTCTTCTTTGAGAATTATTCACATAAATTTTCCCTTGTTGGTACAACTTACCTTCAGTTTCCACTTCAATATCAGCCGAAAATTTAGCGGAAAAAACTTTTAAAGGCAAGATCATAATAATTATTGCTATACATAATTTATATAACATTGCAACCTCTCTTTATATTAGCGATTATCCCATATATTAATATCTATTTCAATGTAAATTGGCTATGTTTTAAATGTATTCAGTTTATTATTCACATCTTCTATTTTTTTCTGTAAATTCTCAATTGTATTTTTCACTTCCAATAAAGCACTACCTGTTTCTTCTAAACTACTTGCTATAACCTGAATTGTATCATTTGTGTTATTAATTGTTGTTGCCTGTTCTTTCGAACTGTTTTCAATCTGTAAATTATATTCATACATTTTATCAATCAAAGAAACGATATTTATAAAAACCTTTTCAGCTTCACTTACTCTGTTTACTCCTTCTATAACGCTATGTTCAGCTGTTTCCATCTTATGCTCAGCATTAATAGATTGTTCCTTTAAGGCATCAATTATTGAGCCTACTTTTTTTACTGAATCTGTAGTTCTTAAAGCAAGTTTTCTCACTTCCTCAGCAACAACTGCAAATCCCCGTCCAGATTCCCCTGCCCTTGCTGCCTCAATAGCAGCATTAAGAGCTAAAAGATTCGTTTGGTCAGCAATATCACTAATAACATCCAGTAATCCTGTTATTTCTCTTGAGGATTCTATAAGAGCATTGATTACTGAGGATAGATTTTCAGTATCAGTTTTTATCCCTTCAATGCTATTAATTATATCCTGTAAAATCTGCCTACCATTATACACTTTATCTCTTGATTCTGCAGCAATCTCTTTTGAATTTGCTGTAATTACTGTCACCTCGTTTGCTGAGCTATTTAGTTCCTCCATTGAACTGGCTACCATTGACACCTGTGACGCTTGTTCGTCAATTGTCTTTGACACCTCGGCTGCAGATGACAATATTTCAATATTCGAATTCTTAACTTCTTCAAAACTTTCCTTTACTGAATTCAATATATTCTTTAAATTAGCCATCAGTTTATTATGATTTTGGGCAATATTACCTAAAATATTGTTTTTCCTGTATTTAATTTCATTTGTCAGATCTCCATATCCTTGGGCTATCTCACTTAAAGATTTATTAACAATTGATAAAGGCCTTTCTATTGTTATTTTAGAAATAAAAATAATCAACAATGTTATAATAATCAGAAATATTCCTTCCAACGCAGTAAGAATAATTGCATTAAACCTTGCCTTAATAGTGATTTCACTCTTATCCTGACCTAAAGTAATGTAAAGTGGATAATGAATGAATTTATCATCAAATGAAAGCTTTAATGAAACATAATTTCTATTAATGCCTCTAAAGATTCCTGTAAAAAATCTCTCATTATTCTTTATATGCTTTAATATCTCTTTTAATTCTTCAATAACACTATTATTCATAATAAGACTTCTATCTTTATGAGCTATAAAATATCCCCTCTCATCATTAATAAAAATATATCCCGATTCCCCCAGTTGAATTCCACTTATCATATTAATAAACTCTTCTATTTTAAAGGTTACAGCAACACCCCCTATTACATTTCCATTATCTATAATTGGTGCTGTAAAAGCTATAATAGGAGTACCCGTTGATATTGATAAAAACACTTCACTTATATAATAGTCAATACCTTCAAGTGTGGGTTCAATATAGTCAAGACCACCTTTGCCAAGAGGTTTGTTATTTAAAGATGACATAAAAAAAGTGGCATTTTTTATTGTATAATTCTGTCCATCCAGGAATAAATCCTCTGTAATTCCTTCAGGCAATTTGGCAAAGAGTCCAATAGTTTCTATAGTATCCCTTAAATTATGTTCTAACCTCAACGTTTTATATGCCTTTTGATATAATACAGGTTCAGTAATATTCTTAGCTACAGCTATTATTTCCTCTCTTTTAGAAAGGGATTTGGCAAGGCGAATCTGTTCATCAAATAATTCTTTTATGGAATAATTTATCTGCTCTAAAATAAAAAGCCCTTTATTATTAAATTCTTTTACTAAAGCATCCTTCTCTAAGTTATAAAAAATGAAATTTAAAATTGTAGAAAAAATGAGAAAGATAATTATTAACCAGAAGATATATATAAAAAATATCCTATCTTTTAACTGCAATTTGCCCATTAAGAAATTTATAATATATAATAAGGAAATGTCAACTTACACTTAAACTGCAGAGTAACAAGCTACCTGCTATATAATAAAGTTTATAGCTATTTTAATACTATTTAAATTCTACTTCAATTGTTTTACTGTCTAATTTATTAATATTTATTTTTTCGTTATAATATTTTGCTATGCCTTTAACAAGAGATATTAATAAATCCACTAAATTTCTTTTAGAGCTATATTTGATAACTATTTTATTGCCATTATCTTCAAAAGAAAATCTTGGTGGAATTGAACCTCCATAAGTTTTTATAACATTTGTATGAATTTTATCCATTGCCATTAAAAATTCCTTTGCATTTTTATAAGTCCTGTAATAACTTTTAAAGTACTTCTGTGAGAATACATTTACCCAGTAATCACCAAAGGCATCATATATTTGATTAACACTTAACTTTAGACTCTTTGATAATTCATCTATTAATTTTTTAAATTTTTCCTCATCAATATCGACGTTATTCAGATAGATTTTATCCTCAAGCCCCACTTTAAGGGCAACATCTTTATAACTATCTGGGCCAAATTTATCC
>DHGE01000145.1 GCA_002402635.1 Deferribacterales bacterium UBA4806 | reverse complement strand
GAAAAAATGGCAGATCTGAAAAATATTCAATATTTAACTAAAATTCGAAGGGGTTCCTCTTATGCACAGGGCATTATTGAGATTGAAGAAGGGAATTATGATTTAGTGGTAATAGGTTCGCATGGACAATCAGCTCTTAAAAAATTTTTTTATGGCTCTACAAGTGAGAAAATTATTAGACGTGCACCTATTAGTGTCTTGGTTACCAAGATGGTTCAGAGATGAAAGCTTTCTAATAGTTTTATTTTAATATTTCTAGGGCTGCGTAAAGTAAATTCTCAACAATAGTAATAGAATTTATATTATTGATTTTTATTTTCTCAATTGTCGAAAGTCCGTATCCTGTTTTTACAAGTATTGTTTTTCTAAATTTTATATGTTTTGATATATCCATATCTGAGAGTTTATCACCTAACATATAAATATTGTCTCTATCTATGTTTGTATAGTCCATGAAGCTTTTTAATATTAATCCTGCTTTCGGTTTCCTGCAATTACAATCTTTTCTATATTTTTTTATCATACTATTTTTATCATGTGGGCATACATATATTTTATCAATAATTGCACCTGATTTTTTTAATGAAGTTGTCATTTTTTTGTGTATATTATTTAAGGTTTTTCTATCAAAATATCCTTTAGCAAGTCCTGTTTGGTTGGTCACTATGAAAACATAAAATTGTTTAATGTTGAAAAGTCTTATTGCATGAGCAGCAAAGGGATATAGAGCAAAATTGTCTGGGTGGCTAATGTAGCCGGCTTCAACATTAATAGTTCCATCTCTATCAATATAAACTGCAGGATACTTCTCATTTTGAGATTTCATTTTTTATAAGCTCCATTAAATGATTTATACTTTTTTTATTCATATGATCTAATTTTCTAAAAAAAGGATTAAACTGTTCAAGATTGTTATCACAAATATCTAAATAATTTATGAAATCATCTATATTATTTATTACATAAAGGATCCTACAATTTAAAGCCAACTCAGAGATATCCTTGAAATTATTCATATGAGGACCTGTAGCTACGATTTTTTTTAGTCGCAGGGCTTCATAAATGTTGTGCCCACCAATGTTAACAAGAGAACCACCTATAAATATCTTACGTGATATATAATAAAAGGTGTCCATTAACCCAAAAACATCGATTATTATAAATTTATTAAAAGTTTTTTCCTTGGAAAAGACAGAATGGGCAAGGTTTTTGTTTTTTAGTAAATTTTGTAATTCCATTATTCTGCTGATGTGTCTTGGAGCTATGATAATATAATCAAATTTATCTATATACCTACTAACATATTTTATAAAAAAAGATTCTTCTCCTTTGTGTGTACTTGCAAGAAGCAAACAATTTTTATCATAGAAGGTTTCTATTATATCTTTATTTAGATTGATATTATTAGAAGCAAATTTTATATTGCCTAAATATTTAACTCGGCTATAGGAAATGGATTCAATTAAGTTTTTATCAAACATGCTTTTAGCATAAATTCCATTGAATTTGTTAAATAATTTTCTGAATAAAAAGCTTGTGGCTTTATATTTTTTGTAGGTTTTTTGTGAAAGCCTGCCATTTATAAGATATAGCTTACAACATTTTGAAGCAGTATTGATTAGATTCGGCCATAGTTCAGTTTCTATTATAAATAATAGTTTTACATTATTTTTTTTTATAATTTTGCGTATTGATAGGGCATTTTCTATAGGCAGCAAAAAAACTGTTGCTCCCTCTATTTCTTTAATAGCTGTTTTTTTACCACTCTCAGTCATAGTTGTGATGATAACATTCAGGGAGGAGTGTTCTCTTTTAATATCCTTAATAAGAGCAGTAATAGATTTTATTTCGCCTACGCTTGCACAGTGAAACCAAATTGATTGTCTAGTTTGATGGTGATGAGGAAGAAATCCGTAGTATTCAAGAAAATCATGTGACAGAATTTTAGATTTTACTAAAAAAAAAGCAAATGGTAATGTTAAGCAATAAACAGTTATAAAAATTAAATTATAAAAACTAAAAAATATATTTAGCATGTTTTATTGTTAAATTCATCATCTTTTTTTTTAAGAGATATTGTTCTTCAAATATTTCATTTTTTTCTTTTGAAGAAGTTACTATCAATGGGTCACCATATATTACTGATATATGAGTAAATGGTAGCGGAACAATAAATTTATCCCAACTATTAAATGCTTTGTGTGGGCCAATGTTGAAAATAACAGGCAATATGATTAAATCAGACATTTTAGCAAGGTATATTGCACCAGGTTTAACATCAAATCTAGGACCTCTAGGGCCATCGACTGTTATTGCAGTGTCATAACCCTTATCTATGTATCTTTTTGTTTGTAAAAGTGCTCTTTTGCCACCTTTGCTTGATGAGCCTCTTATAGGTAAAAAGCCATATTTCTTTAATAAAAAAGCTCCCAAGTCGCCATCTTTGCTCTGTGATACTATTACTGTAATATCCAGGAATTTATGAGTAAATACAAAGGAATAAAAAAAACAATGCCATACAGCGAAAACAATACGTTTACCTTCTTTTTTTAAATTATCATATATGTATTTATTGGTTATATCCATTGAATATGAGAAATCCATAAATTTACATATATAATATGCTA
>DHGE01000024.1 GCA_002402635.1 Deferribacterales bacterium UBA4806 | reverse complement strand
TTGGTACATTCTGCTCAAGGCCTGTCGTAATAAAAAATGCCATTATAGGAACTACTGCACCATTCATTGTCATTGAAACAGAAACTTTCTCTAACGGTATGTCATTAAAGAGAATTTTCATATCCTCCACAGTATCAATTGCAACTCCAGCTTTTCCGACATCTGCGATTGCTCTTTCATGATCAGAATCATAACCTCTATGTGTTGGTAAATCGAAGGCAACTGATAGCCCTTGTTGGCCACCTGCAAGACACTTTTTATAAAAGGCATTCGATTCTTCAGCTGTAGAAAAACCTGCATACTGCCTTATGGTCCAAGGTCTGTTTGTATACATTGTTGCATAAGGCCCCCTTATAAAGGGAGGAAATCCTGGCAGAGAATTTTTATGTATATTACCTTCAAGGTCTAATTCCGTGTATAGTGGTTTCACATCTAATGAGCTGTAAGCTTTCCAGTATATGCTGTCTAAATTATCTTTCCTTAATTCCTTTTTTGCTATCTCTTCCCAATCTTTCATTGTTTTTTTTTCGTAGTTACCCATAAAACGTCCTTTATTTAATAAATTTTTTTGTTATAATAAAAAATAATATAAAATAATTTTTTTTACAATATTATTTAAATGAAATATAAAGGATTGAATTATGTTAATAGATAGCGAAAATTGTTCCCTATTAATAATAGATTTTCAAGAGAAATTAGCAAGTGTAATGGATTCTCAGAGGATCCAAGAGGTAACATTAAATACTTCAAAATTGATAAAAGGCTTTACATATTTTAATATACCCATACTTTATACACAACAATATACCAAAGGTTTGGGTGAAACTGTGGCTGAATTAAAAAATTTGCTACCCTTTCCTCATATTGAGAAAACTAGTTTTTCCTGTTTTAGAGAGCCTTCTTTTATAGAAGCCTTAAAGATTATGAAAAGGAAGCACATTGTATTGTGTGGGATGGAAGCACACATCTGTGTACTACAGACCGCTTTAGATTTGCTGGATAATAATTACTCAGTAACTATTGTTAGTGATGCAACAATATCCAGAAGTTTTAAAAATCATGAAGAAGCTATGAATTTTTTAAGTAAAAAGGGAGCAAATATCCTGCCCTATGAATCAATACTATTTATGTTGTTAAAGGACGCAAAAAATCTATTATTTAAGGAAATTTCTAAACTTGTAAAATAGGAGATAGCTATGGATAAAAAAATTCCCTTTAGAAGAAAACTATCACTTCGATTTATGGCTCTAGCTGGCGGAATGATTATATTGTTTACATTAACATTAATATATATAAATTATAATTCTGGGAAAAAATTTGCCTTTAATACGGCTGCAGAGGAATACCGAGAGATTGTTGAAGGTGTAATAGAGGGATATAAAGATTATATTGCTGACATGGCCGTTGTTTCTAAAGGTATAGTTTCCTTGGATGAAATAAATAATTATTTAAATAAAATTGATGATCAGGAAGCGTTTGAAAAAGCACTTAACGCTTTAAATGGTTATATCCAACTTTTCAAAGATATAGATACTTTTAATATAGTATCAACGGGTGGAAGTAATAGCCAAAAAAGATATAGTGACAATGAATCGATAAAAAATGACTACAAGAGAGTAATTTTATCGAGTAACAGGGCACTTTTGGGAAAAGTTTACAGTAATGATGAAATTATAAATCAAATGGAGAAAGGTCTTGATATCTATTTGAGTGCTCCATATCTAAATGAAGAAACCCATAAACCAATGTTTACAATGGCCAGATCAATAAAAAATAGCAACGTAAAAGGTTTTGTAGTAATGGAGCTGCATTATGAATATTTTACTGACATATATTTATCAAAAATAAATGTTGGTACAAAGGGTTTTGTAATGCTCTTTGATTCAGAAAGAAATGTTTTATACCATCCTGACAAAGAATACATTATGTCTAAAAATTTACCAGAGCATTTTACTGAAGCCTTTGATATGATTAAAGCTGGTAAAACGGATTTTGTTCACAAGGAAGATGGTGTAGCAGTTAGACACATTGTATATAAATATTCTCCAAAAAATAGTGCAGTGGACTATTATTTTATGGCTAGCCAACCGGTAAGTGAAATTATGTCCCTTACTTACAATTTCGTAAAAATTGTTATATTGTTAACTATTGTATTTATAGTAGTTATCACAGTGCTATTAAGTCTTTCTTTTAGATATTTTTTTGAAAAACCCATAAATGATGTAACTGAAGCATTGAAAAATATTGCAGAATCTGCAGAGGCAGATATTACAAAAAAATTAGAGATTAAAAGGGATGATGAATTGGGTCTTATTGCGCATTATTTTAATAGTTTTGTAGATACTATTAAAGGTGTTGTAGTCTCCGTTAGGGAAAATATTGTAGATGTGAGTTCTTCTCATTCTCAACTCGCCTCTTCTATGGAGCAAGTCTCACGTACTACTGCAGAACAGTCTAATCAGATTTCAGAAGTAGCTTCAGCAATGGAAGAGCTAGCTGCATCTTCTTTTGAGGTTAGTGAAACAGCAGTTAATGCTAAGGAGAAATCTGAAACTGCAAGAGATAAAACATATGAAGGCCAAGAACTTTTGCAGACGGTAGTATCTACAATTAACATTATTAGTGAAAATACTGATAATTTATCTAGAACAGTTAGAAATCTATTAAGTAGTAGTATGCATATTGGCAGTATTCTTGATGTAATTAATGATATTGCTGACCAAACAAATTTACTGGCATTAAATGCAGCAATTGAAGCAGCAAGAGCTGGAGAAGCTGGAAGGGGTTTTGCAGTTGTGGCTGAAGAGGTAAGAAAACTTGCTGAAAAAACCACAATGTCCACTAAAGAAATATCCGATATTATTACCTCTTTGCAGGAAGAGTCTGAGGCAGCTGATAAAAACATGACAAAGGCAAAGGAAAGTGTTGACAATGGTATTAATGCTGTTGAATCTACTAATAAAGTATTTATGGATATTGTTAATATAGCAGATGCAGTTTTTGATGCTTCAAGCCAAATAGAGGCTTCTATTAAAGAGCAAGCTACTACAGTTGGTAGGACAAATGACAATGTGCAGATTATTGCATCAGGGATAGAAGAGTCTAGTCGAGCTATATCAGAGGTTTCACATACAATTATGGATTTACAAAGAAAAGTTGAAGAATTGAAAGCTGTCATAGAACGTTTTAAAGTATCATAAATTATTAATGACTAAAAAAGTTATATGGATTATAGTTTTTTTACTTTTTACTATAATAACCCTGTTTTTTATATTAAATACAAAAATTGTAAAATTTTATTATCTAGATTATAAAGGCAATCCTAATATAGT
>DHGE01000023.1 GCA_002402635.1 Deferribacterales bacterium UBA4806 | reverse complement strand
AGAGATTATATACTAATATATCAATTGATGAGGATGGCTATTTTGGGCCTATCTCATTTACTATGCCTCAAACTCCCGTAATATATTTTGAAACTTCTGCCATAGATGGGAAAATCCTAAAGGCAGTTTATCCATTTGATCTTAGAAATCCACCTGTCTTAGGTGTTAATACAGTTATTATAAATATAGATGAAAAAACAACAAATGCTGTATATAACTTAGAAAAGAAACTAAATGCTAAATTAGGTGTTGATCCAGTAAATATATCAATAAACAATTGGATTGATAGTGTCCTTGAATCAGGAGGTTTTTATGTTTCCTGGAGTAATTATGGGATTAATGTTATAGGAAAGATTGATCAACTGTTAGCTGTAAAAGACGTTAGATATATTCTTTCATTGAGTGCTAAACTCAAGGATGGATATTCTGTTGGTTTTAATACCCCAGTTAGTATTGAAGCTAATATCTTAAATTTGGAAAAAGAAAAAAATGTGAACTATAAATTTGAGATTATTGGTGGGCTGCTTAATGGTAAAGTTCAAAATAGCAATAATTCAGTATTTAACTTTGAAACATTGTCAGCTAAAGATTCAATAGAATATTTAGTTGAGCATAAGCTTTTATATTTACCCGATAAAATTAGTGTTATTGGAATAAATCCCTATAATCTTGAGGAGATTTCATATCATGTAAGAGCGACAGCTGAGGTCGATGGGTATAAAATAGTAGCAGAAAAAGTTATAACTCCAACAGTGGTTTCATTGGGTATACAAAATGTTCCCATTGGAAGTATTGTTATATTGAATACAAAGAAAAATAATAGCTATAATTGGAAGCTTATGGAAGGTAAAGGTACTATATATGAAAATATATCGCCCAATCCATTTTTCATTCCTGAGATTCCTGGAATTTATGAAATTAGTGATGGGAACAACAATTCTATAAAAATATATGCTGGAACATATATTGGCGTTGGAAATATTAAAACAAGTGAAGGAACAATTGCTGATCATCCAAAAATTAAACTAAAATTAGACAATATAGAAAATTGCTTTTCTTGTCATGGGCCAAATTCACCTGTTAAAAGTGGCTCTGGAGATGATAAAGTATCATATAACATATATGAAAAGTTTGATAGGTGGATAAATACAGGGCATGCAAGAATTATGTCATGGTCATTAGAGGGGGCAGGTGAACCAGAAATCTCCCATTATAGTGATAGCTGTCTAAGCTGTCACAGTGTGGGATATATAGAAGGTAAAAAATTAGATGATGGTGGTTTTTATTCAACATTGAAAAATTATTATAATATTAATACTCTTTTTATAGGAGAAAATGGAATCTTTGATTTACCAACTTTGTCTGAAATAGCGTCAAATTATTGGGAAGAGTTAAATAGCAGTTATCCAAAATTAGCTGCACTTTTTAACATTCAGTGTGAAAATTGTCATGGACCAGTTGGTAGTAAAAATAATGATGGAAAGTCAGATTTAATAATGGGCCCATCCCATGGTAAAGGTATAATTGATAAAATTAGTTATGATTCCTCACTTTGTGGAACTTGTCATGGTGAGCCTCCTAGACATAACAGATACCAGTTATGGCAACAAACGGAGTCAAGTGGCCATGCAAATTACGATCTAGCTCTTTCAGCAACAAGAATGAATGGACATTGTGATAGATGCCATAATACACAGGGATTTATTGAATGGTCCAATCAAATAAAGGAAACTGGCAGTGCAAATAACTTAATTGATTCTTATTTTGAAAAATATAAATGGCGTATACAAAATACTGCTTCAAATGTTGGCCCTATTGCCTGTGTGGCTTGCCACGATCCTCATGATACAGGTTTAGATGGTGTCAATGCTAAAGTAAGGATTTGTAATGATGCCATATTGCCGGCAGGTTTTAGTGTTAGTGGCTACGGATATGGTGCACTTTGTATTACTTGCCATAATTCAAGAAATGGGCTTCATAATGATAAAGTTGCTCCAAAGGATTTTCAAGCCCCACATTCAGCATCCCAAGGAGATGTATTTGCAGGCGAAAATGCCTATTTTGTAAATACACCAACAACTTCTGTACACTCCCTAGTTGATAATACATGTGCAGGATGTCATATGGCACCGAATCCAGATAAAGGGATAAATGGGACAAATCATACATTTCAAGTTGACAAAAAAGTTTTATGTACAAGTTGCCATGGCGGGGATAATGTAAATATCACAGTATCTGCAGATGCATATCAAGAAGGAATAAAAAAGAGGATTGAAGATATGGCTTCAACAATAGAAAATAAATTGTTAAAGAGAATGCCTGAAACATTTCAAATATCTAATTGGGATAATCAGACAGATACTTATAATAATGTGAATCTTAGTAAGCATGATATAGAGAGGGTTGTTTTATTTAATGATAATTCTCCAATAGAAATACATGGCCAAATGTCAATGGGTTTTATCACAAAAGATAAAAAACTATATATGTCCCGAATTCCAGATATAAAAGTAGGATCTGAAACAGTTTTTAATTATAATGATGATTTAATGAAATCATTGTGGAACTTTTATATACTTGAAAGCGACGGTAGCTTTGGCATCCATAATCCAGAATATACTGAGATAGTCATTTCAAAAACATTGGAAGTGATAAATAAAATATAAAAAATATTTATAAACAATTGTGTTGAATATTAGTTAAATGTTTCGCATTATTAGTGACTTGCATGATGGAGAGGTAAGTTAAAAGCTAATATGTAATCAACCAACATTAATATTAAAAAAAATAAATTTCTTCTTGACAATATAAATAAAATACTGTTATTCTTTATTATTAGAGTTAACGTTAACATTATAAGATTAATTTATTAATATTTAATATTTATTTATATAAACATTTTGGAGGTCTATTTATTATGGGAAAACAATCTTTTAATTTCAATTTATTATTAGTAATAGTGTTTACTTTATTTACTGTTATATTTTTTCTGTTTTCTAATAATTCTTATGCAAAGACTAATGTAGATAAGAATCATGCAAAGTCATTATCCCAAGAGACTTCAACTTACCCATATATGGATACAAGTCTATCATTTGAAGAGCGAGCAAAAGATCTTGTTTCAAGGATGACTTTAGAAGAAAAGGTCAGTCAGATGCAAAATGATGCACCTGCAATAGAGAGGTTAGGTATTCAAAAGTACGAATGGTGGAATGAATGCTTACATGGAGTAGCAAGGGCAGGAGTGGCTACAGTATTCCCACAAGCAATTGGAATGGCTTCTATGTGGGATTCAGATTTTATGAATAAGATAGCCACTGCCATATCAGATGAGGCAAGAGCAAAACATGAGAAAGCAGCCTCTGAGGGGAACTT
>DHGE01000139.1:3788-4067 GCA_002402635.1 Deferribacterales bacterium UBA4806 | reverse complement strand
TATGATAAGCAACTAATTTTAAATAAGGATTTTTAAAAACATAATCAACTGTGCTATGTTTTTTATTCCAACCGTTTCCCCTAAGGGCAGCGCATTCTCGATGCTGACTTAATAACTGCTGCCTTGGTAATTTTGTTAGTAAACCTTCATGCCATAATCTCATAATATTATCTCCTTTTTATTTTTTATCTCTTTTAAATCCTAATCCTTCAATAGCGGTTCTATATTCATCCAATCTATCTTCCATGTTTTGACCATCGTCTAAGGCTTCTCTAGCTA
>DHGE01000139.1:0-3739 GCA_002402635.1 Deferribacterales bacterium UBA4806 | reverse complement strand
ATGACGATCACAAATTGTTTTATTGTTTTTATTGATCATAATAAAATCTCGCATTCATTTGTTTTTTTTTATAAAACAATTAATTAGACATTAATTCTAACTGGATGTAAACTGCATCCTCTATCCCGTTGCTCGAAAGCATTTGGGAATACTTTTTTAATTATTTGATATGACCCATTCAAATCAGCGTTAATTTTAATTCCATCATTGCTTATAAATAAACCTCTTTTCTTTCTTCTAATTTTATCATAGTTTTCTTTTATCGGTAATTCGTTGTCTAAGAAACTTGTTCCAGAAGTATAAGACTCTTCTGTTTGGATAAAATTTATTCCTTGATTCTCACATTTATATTTTAATTTTGAAATAAATTTTTCATAAGGAATATACTCAAAATTCTGATTGTTTTTCTTACCCATTTTAGAAAATTGTTTCCATCCATCATTTTTACCAATAACTATTGTGTCA
This sequence comes from Deferribacterales bacterium UBA4806, assembly GCA_002402635.1. Taxonomy (GTDB): domain Bacteria; phylum Chrysiogenota; class Deferribacteres; order Deferribacterales; family UBA228; genus UBA228. The sequence continues at coordinate 3,274 of DHGE01000139.1, read as the reverse complement.
ACATCGTTTCGTAAACAATAATTAACCACATACTTACTTGAGCAATGCATGAAATAATCCATTTTTCTTTTATGTTTATCGTTTATGTTTTGTAATTTATTACACCATTTTAATCCTGTTTCTTTTTGAATTTTAGATTTTAATCTATTATAATTTTGATTCATAGATTTAATTATTTTACCATTAATAATAATTGACTGTAAGCCGATATTATTTGATATAGTTGCAAAATTATTAATTCCAAGATCAATGCCAATAATATTTTTATAATTCTTAACCTCTTTGACATTTTCTTTATATGTAATTTCCATGTAATAGCACGATCCAAAAGGAATAAAACGAAGTTGAAGAGTTGCTTTACCTACTCTAGTTTTAATTCCAGAAAATTTATTTAATGGCTTCCAAGAAAAATATATTTCTCCATTTTTTATCTTAAAAAGATTATTGGTTAGCATCAATGGACTTCTGCCGTTTTGATTTTTATATTTTGGTAAATTGGGCTTCCCTAAAAAATTATTTTTATTTTCTTTTGAATAAATCTTTATTCCATTGAAAAAAGATTTCCAATTCTTGTCTAATAATCTTAAAACCATTTGGCTTGCCTGAGAACCTAATTCATAATAAACTGAATTGTTTCTCATTATTTTATCTAATTTATAGTATCTTATCCATTTTTTATTATTAATAAATTCTTGTCTGACAATATAATTTGCGGCATTATAAACATTTTTTGCTTGAAAACAATAGTGGTCTATAGTTTTCCACATTGGGTTTGATTTTTTAATTAAATGTCTTTCTGATCTTATGGCAATCAAAAAATATAACTCCTTTTTTATTTCTATAATAAGATTTTAACATTAATATAAAATAAAGTCAATACCCAATTTTCTAATAAAATCGTTCTTTTATTTTTCTTTTAAAATATTGTTAACAATATATATCCAGGTAACAAACCACATTTCAAATTCTGTTTCATAAATTGTCAATGAAATTTTAAATTTTTCATTTTCTTTTATAGAAAAATTTTTCCATTTTAGTTCTTCATATCCACCATTTCTATACATTTCTACAAATTGTTGAAAGTCATTGGGATCACAAATAACATACAAATCAGATGTAATAAAATTTAATCCAGCTGCCGATTCATAAATATATAGTCCTTCTGGATTACTTAAATTTCTAATAATAGACATATTATTTTTCCTCCATCCATTTATCCCAATCTTCAATAATTTTCTTAATGGTTTTTCTATACGAAATATTATCAGATCCCATATATTCTAAAATGTTAACTGCTGAAGATAAATTTTCAATTGCTTGTTTTAAAATTTCTGGATTTTTTTGTACTTTTTTTAGTACAATACTTGTTGACGATTTTTTCTTCAATATTTTACTCCTTTTATTTTTTCGTATAGTTTATGGTTTTTTTATTCTGCTTCCATATTTATTCTAGACTGACAACAACAATCCAGGTTTCTTTGAATTCTTTCTTTTTGATCTTCTGGATAATTGGCTAAACATTCAATAAGTTCATTGATTATTTCTAAAGTTGTTTTTCTATCAAACCATAAAGTTAATGCAGTATGAATAGGTTGATTTTTTTCAAGAATTGATATATTTACTGATCCAAAAGGATTACGGTCTATGGAAATAGAATACTGTAACCAATCTTGATCAATGTCATAATGCTCTGTTTTATATTTAAAAAATTGTTCTATATGATCTGAATTTGACATACTTCTTCTCCTGATAAAATAATCATTTTATTTGTTTTTTTTAATTAGTTCAATTCTAGGATTACACGTAATCCAAAAATAAATACCAAATAAAACAACACCCAACACCACCAGGATTGTTGGAATTAGCACTATCCACCACGACCAGTCTAGAATCCATTTTCCTAACAAGACTGCTATCAGCTGAACCATGAAATAGTAATAAAATCCATTCCAAAATGTTTCTCTATTCATCATTCACCTCGCTTCTTCCTCTCGTATTCATCTTTCAGGCTGATTAGTGGTTTCCAGTAGATTACATCATTTTCGCTAGGTGCTATCACATATCCATTGAACGATCTAAAAACATTTCCATATTCAGAAAAATAACCTTGTTTTTTGAATGTATCAATTGTTTGAAATTCTACAATTTGGTCGAAGTCAGGATACTCTCCATCCGCTGTACAGTACACACGGTCACTTTTGTTAGTAAATTCGTCAATATCAATATCTCTAGACCATCCTAATTCGTCATAAGCATTGTTGCGCTGAAACAATAATCTTTCAAATTTTTCTAAAACTTCTATCGGAAGCCATAAATTTGACATTATACAACTGCTACTAACACAACGACCAATCAATTTTGTTTCAAGTTTTACACTTTGTATTACGTAATTATCATCTGTTGTAAGTATTGGTCTATTGCAAACAATACACTTATAATCACTCATCATTCACCCTCCTGTGGGGGTTTCATGTGTGGTGGATAAAGTTTCATATTATAGATTTTTACAGCATCAAAGAAATTAACTTTACCATCTTTGAGTGGGAAGTATCCTATTCCGTGATTTCCTCTTTTGTCCTCAAACAGATAAAAACCATGTTCTAATCGTGTTGCTTCCTCTATCGGTATCCACCTTCGTTCCTGTTCAAGCTCCGTGATACGTAAATTAGCTTTAGCAAGATTCAGATTTAAGTCTGGTATTTGTTTTTCTAGCTTTTGAATATACTCATCACGTCTTTCAATCGTGTTTGTAAGCAACTCAAATGTAGTTTGTTTCTTATCTTCATAATGCTGTAACAGTTGTTGCAAGCGTTCGATGTGGTCGAGGGCTTCTCGAAAAACTTGACAACCAGGCTCTCCCAAAAACACAGCAGAATTTCGCATCTTTTTTATTTCATCACTCGTGAACTCTGTCATTTCTCATCCTTCCTCTTGTGGGTGTACAAATCGGATTCTTTCTACTGGCACATGGATTATCTCGCCATAATTTGTTTCAATCACAGCATTTTTATAATCCGGTGTGAAGGCAACAAATCCTCCTTGTTTTTGTTCTGGAGAATGCTCTTGCCCATAAATATTAATCGAATAAATTTTATAAATTACTTGTCTCATTTTTTATCTTTTCCGTACATCATTGCATGTTGTCGCTCAAGGGCACTGTTAAGCTGTTCCCTGAATGCTTCCCAGTTGGTATCTTTTCCATCTCGTTTAGCAATCATCCATGCAGAACGCAATAAATCATTGCTTGCTTTAATTTCCGCTTCCATCATTTCTT
>DHGE01000087.1 GCA_002402635.1 Deferribacterales bacterium UBA4806 | reverse complement strand
AACATTGATGAGGGGATGAAAATAGCTAAAGCCCAGGGTTATGATTATATTATAAATATCCCTTATGAAGTGGGGAACTCAGGCTATGAAACCTTAGTAGGGTTAAGAGGCGCATGGGGGATAGAGCCTAAGTGGGATACATATGAGGAAGATAATGGATTAGGTACACTTATGAGGAAATATCGTACTACTTTTTTGAAAGATGGTATAAATGTCATAATCACAGATGGGTGGATTAACGGGCAAATAGATAGTTACTATACAAGGATACAAGAGGCTATGCAAGGCCTGTAACACATTGCTACGAAGAAAATATTGTGCATTCAGAAAACCCGACATCACTTTTAATCGGGTTTTCTATAAATTTCACAAGCCTAAAGTAGATTTTCAAACAAGCAAAGAACTTTGTGAACGGCTGAAAAATTCCTATCAGGGTTGAGGAAAATAAAAGCACTTAATGCTGGAAATTCTAATTAAACTTATCAAGGACATATTAGCATTTTTCTAACATCAAGGTAATCAATTAACTTTAGAAGCCAGTACGAATCAGGCAATTGAACTGTTTTACCAAGAATTTGAGGCGTATGATGTGGATTATTTTTCCATTGTTTAATTGTTGGAAGAACTTTTTTACATATAAAATCAGGTAATAAATCAACCATTATCCCTAAATTTGACTTTGTAACTGCAGTTATAGCCGGCTGAGACCAATAGGTTAGCACATAGAATTTTTGATAGTTAGTATTACTGCTTGTACTTATAAATGACAGCCTCTGTGTAAAATAATTTGTAACAGATTGACATACAGACGGTGAGAATTTCCTATTAATTATAGCATTAATACCTTGTGTACCTACTATTAATTGGCCTGATTCTATATGTCTAATTTCTAATAAATTACCACTAATAATTTTTGCACCAACAATATCAGCTTCTAACCTACCACCTACCTTTTTAACACCTACTGGCAAATTTGCCTCTACTAAAAATCCATCAAGATGCAACCATTCAATTATTAATTCTTCTACCCAAGTTTTTGGAAAAGGCATACATTTGCCCCTTTTGTTGCATATCTTATAAACTTATTTTACTTATTTTTATAAAATTATGCAAGAATACCTGAAGTAAACAAACGTTATGATAGTAAAATATTACAACGTCGTAAGTTGTAATATAGGAAGTAAAGATTATATTAATTCTTTTTAATTATGTATCTTCAGGTATTTTTTTATTCTGGACACACCTTCTTGCATGTGTTCGATGTTGCGGGTATAGGCAAAACGGATATAACTATTTGTTTTATTTTCACCAAAATCAATGCCAGGAGCTACTGCTACTCCAGCATGTTCAAGTAAATCAAAGGCAAATTTATATGAATCATTACAATATTTAGAGATATTTGCCCAGAGATAAAAGGCCCCTTCTGGTTTTGCATCTATATCAAAGATATGAGACAATTCATCATATAAAAAATTACGTCTACCTTCATATTCTTTTCTTGTCTTTTCAAGATACTCATAATCAAATGCCTCTATTGCAGCATACTGACTGAATGTGGGCGGACAGATATATACGTTTTGAACTATCTTTTCAATGTCACGGATATATTTTTCTGGTGCAATAAGCCAACCTAAACGAATGCCAGGCATACAAAAGTATTTAGAAAAACCATTTATAACAAAGGTTTTTGACGAAAATTCAAGGGCTGTTGTCTCTTTTACATTATCATAAACCAGGCCATGATAAATCTCATCACTAATAAAGTGGATGCCATTTTCATCACAATATTCAACTAGTTCCTTTAAATTTTCTCTGGAATAAATGCTGCCCGTTGGATTTGAAGGTGATGAAATTTGTAATGCTTTTATATTTTTAGACTTTTTTAGGTTATCAACAGTTATTTGATAATTAGTCCTTTTATCTACATTAATTATATAGGGCTTAATATATAAAAGTCTTGAAAAATTCTTATAGCAGGGATAAGTCGGATCCATTAGAGCTATAAAATCGCCACTATTTAATAAAAGGGAATAAATGGCAAGAAATGCAGCAGAAGTGCCAGCTGTCAAAACTATCCTTTCAGTTGCTATATTTAGATTGTATTTAATTTTATAAAATTCAGCGATTTTTTCTTTTAATGGCATAATGCCTGTGCTATCAGTATATTGAAACAATTTTTTGTCAACAGCACTTTTAAAAGCTTTTATAACAGATGGCGGTGGCGAAACATCGGGCTGGCCCACTTCGAAATGAATTGTATCAGGCTTTTTTGAGGCAGCCTTCATAACATCCATAACCATAAAAGGAGTTAACTCAGTTATTCTATTCATATCTCTAGTAACAATTATATATTACATAAAAACTAGAAACAAAGGTGAATTCTTTAAACTTTGGGTAGATCATTTAAAGACTTTTTAATTAATTCCTCAGGGTATTCAAAGTCCTTTAATCCACCATTAATCTCATTATCATAAAAGGCCATATCAAAATAGCCATGTCCACTCAGGCAAAAAAGTATGTTTTTAGGATCCTTTTCTTCTCTACATCTGATTGCTTCATTAATAACAGCTGCGATTGCATGAGCTGATTCTGGGGCAGGGATTATGCCTTCTGTTTCAGCAAATAGTTTACCAGCTTTATATACTTCAGACTGATGTACACTGGTTGCCTCCATTAAGCCTTGGCTATATAGATAGCTTAATAAAGGAGATACGCCATGATAACGAAGACCTCCTGCATGAATTGCTGGTGGAATAAAGTTGTGGCCTAATGTATACATCTTCATAATAGGCGTTAATTTCGCAACATCCCCATAATCATAGGTATATACACCCTTAGTTAGTGTTGGGCAGGCTGCAGGTTCAACTGCAATTGCTCTCAACTCTTGACCCTTCAATTTGTCAGCAATGAAAGGAAAGGCAATACCACCAAAATTAGAGCCACCACCGCAACAGGCAAAAACCTCATCAGGATAAACATCCAATTCAGCTAACTGTCTTTTTGCCTCTAATCCAATGACAGTTTGATGCAAAAGCACATGATTTAAAACACTGCCCAAAGAATAATTTATATTTTTATCCTTTGCTGCAACTTCAACAGCCTCACTTATTGCTATTCCTAAGCTACCATTTGAGTCAGGGTAATTTTTTAAGATTTCTCTGCCAGCCTCTGTTTCCATTGATGGGCTGGAGATAACAGTGCCATCAAAAAGTTTAATAAATATTCTTCTGTATGGTTTTTGATTAAAACTAATTTTCACCATAAAAACCTTACATTGCATATTTAATGATTTACATGCAAATGCCAAGGCAGAGCCCCATTGACCGGCTCCAGTTTCAGTGGATAATGTATTAATGCCACTAATTTTATTAAAATATGCTTGTGGTATAGCAGTATTTAATTTATGACTTCCTGCTGGAGAAGTACCTTCATATTTATAAAATATTTTTGCAGGTGTTCCCAAAGTTTTTTCTAATCTATCTGCTCTATTTAGAGGAGTTGGCCTCCACATTCTATATAAATCTAGCACTTCAGAAGGAATTTTAATAAACCGTTCTTTAGATATCTCCTGTTCAATCAATGGTTCTGGAAATATCATTTTTAGGTCATTCTTCCCAGCCTCTTTCATTGTAAAAGGATTAATAAATTGACATTTGTAATCTGGTAAGTCTGCCTGCATGTTATACCAGCATTCAGGAATATATTCATTAATATCTTCCAATTTTAACCTCGTAATATATTTTTAAAATTTAAATAAAAGAAATAACATATAATTTATAAGAATGCAAATATCAGAAATAAATTATATTCTAAAATTCACTTATAACAATAAAAAAAATAAGGAGTGGAAATCCACTCCTTATTTTTCAACCTCAATTTTAATGCCTTTTTCCACAGCTTCTTCTGCTTTTGGAAGAGTAATATGAAGCACGCCATTTTTAAATTTAGCCTTTACCTGATCTGCTTTAATTTTCTTAGGGATCTGAATTTGTCTTAAGAATGTGCCATAAACTCTTTCTTTACGATAGTAGTTTTCATCTTTTTCTTCTGACTCTTCTTTCCTTTCACCTTTTATGGATAAAACATCGCCTGATAAATTAACTTCCACATCCTTTTCAGTTAAACCCGGCAAATCAGCCTTTACCCTAATTTCATTTTTAGTTTCACTAATGTCAACTCCAGGTACAAAATCTGCTACTTCAGGTAATTCGCCTGCTCCGAAGAAATCATTAAACAATCTGTTCATTTCATCTTGAATATCAAATAAACCTCTAAAAGGTGATAATGAAGATCCTCTTTTTCTTGCTCTTTCTAATAGCGCCATATGTCACCTCCTAAATTAATTTTCTTACAATAATAAATATATATATGAGCCAGTTTATGTCAAGTATTTTTATATAAATTGTATTAGATTATTTTGTTATAATTTTAAATATTAAAATATTCACAATTATAAGTGTTGTTCGTCCAAGGACAGCAAATATAATAACATCATGAAGTTAAAAGTGTCTATTCTATTTCACTGAAATTGAAAAGTTTAGTCAACTGTAGATCAAACTTTATTAATATATCGTTTTTTTTATCAACACTGTTATTAAAGCAGTGACTAAGGCTCCTACAACAATTGCGAATATATAGTATGGCAAGTTTACGACAGCATTGGGTATAATAAGAGCAAATACACCTCCATGTGGTGTTAACAATCCACATTTGAAGTATGCACATATTGCACCTGTTATTGCAGAACCCGCCACTATTGCAGGAATAACCCTAAAAGGATCTTTTGCTGCAAAAGGAATTGCTCCTTCGGTTATAAAACATAGTCCTAGAATCCCTGCTGCCTTTGATGCTTCAATTTCTTCAGGAGTGAACTTTCTTTTTGACATAAATGCTGCTATAAACATACCTAATGGTGGAGTCATCCCAGCAGCCATAGCAATAGCCATAGGTGTATAAACTTTACTTGCAAGTAGTCCCACTGCAAAAGTATAAGCACTTTTGTTAATAGGCCCACCCATATCAAATGCCATCATCCCACCAATAACTAGTCCTAAAATTATTGCATTCGCTGAATTCATACTTGCAAGCCAGTTAGTTAAATAGTTCATTATATATTGAATGGGACTACCTATAATATAATATAATAATAGCCCCACTAATAATGTTGATAAAAATGGAATAATTAAAACTGGCTTAATTCCTTCCCAATTTTTGGGAAGTTTAATATAATCTCGAAAAAATAATGCAATATAACCAGCCAAAAACCCCGAAACAATACCTCCTAAGAAACCAGCGCCTAATTGATCTGCAATCAACCCACCAATGAGACCAGGAGCCAAGCCAGGCCTATCAGCAATAGAATAGGCAATATAACCTGATAACATAGGAACTATTAATTTAAATGCAGCCCCTCCTATATTCATCAAAATTTCAGCAATGCTTCCCTTTTCCTCATAGGCTTCAATACCAAAAATAAAAGACAATGAAATAATCAATCCACCTGCAACAACTACAGGAATCATAAAAGAGACCCCTGTTAATAAATGTTTATAGAAAGCAGGCTGTTTAAGTTTTCTATCTTTTTTAACTTCCCTTATCATATTGCTAAGGTTATTATTTTCCAAAACTCTTGCTTTTTCAAATGCATTATTTAGTACGGATTGGGGATCGTTTATAGCATCATTAGTAGATACAATGTGAATTGGTTTACCTTTAAAACGACTTAAATCGACTGTTGTATCTGCAGCAATTAAAACAAGATCGGCTTCTTCAATCTGCTCAGTAGTTAATATGTTTTTTGCACCAACAGAGCCTTGTGTTTCAACATTAATATTATAACCGAGTTCTTCTGCTGCTCTTTTTAATGACTCTGCAGCCATAAATGTATGTGCTATACCAGTTGGGCAAGCTGTTATTGCTGCAATGTGAATTTTTCCCTCTTTAATTGGTGGAGGAACATCCTTTTTTATATCTATCTTTGCAATTTTTATTGCTGAGTCTAAGACTACCTGAGTATCAATTATAGCATTACTTATACTTGTGGGATAAATAAATTTGCCCTTAAAGCGTTTCATATCAATATGCGATTCAAACGCCATTATAATTATGTCAGCATCATTAATGTCTTCCTCGTTTACCCTATAAATATCACTTTTATATGTAGTTGTTTCAATTTTTACTTCATGGCCTTGATTCTCAGCAATTTTTTTAATTGCATTTGCTGCCATAATTTCATGGGATTTACTATTTTTACAATCAGTAATAACGACTATTTTTGCCAATAGATCCCTCCCCTATTTAGTTTTAATATCTTCTAAGGTAATATTTTTATAGTAATTATCTATTATAGTTTCTGCATCAGGCAAAATTCTTTCATTTGATTCTATTAAGGCTAAAGATGAAGCTGTTGAAAACACTGCTAAATCTTGCAAATTAAAATTTTTTATACTGCCATAGACAAAACCTGCCAAAAAAGCATCTCCAGCCCCGACAGAAGAGCCACCACATGATAATTTTCCCACAACTTTTAACTTTAAATCTTTATTTGCAATTATAGCTCCATTTTCACCCATTGATAAAAGCACATACTCGATACCACTTTCAATCAACACATCAATATTTTTCAATAGACCACTAAAGTCTAACTTTCCTCCAAACAGTTCATAAAATTCATCAATATTTGGTTTAATAGCAAAGGGATGTAAATTAAGGGCCTTTTTTAATGGCACACCACTTGTATCTATTATAATTTTTTTATTAAAATCCTTTAAATACTTACCTACTTCATAATAAATAGATTCGTCAAGCCATTTTGGCACACTACCAGAAAAAATATAATATTCACTCTTATTAATGAAATTGTTAACTACTCTCTTTAATTCTTTTATCAAAGGCAACTCTTCATAAGAACTCTCTAGATTAATATCAGTGGTGGTTGACCCTTTATTCTCTAAAATCTTTATATTTTCTCTAGTAGCTCCATGAAAATATATAAATTCGTCACATAAACCCTTCTTTACAAAATGTTCTCTAAAACAGTCCGCATTCTCCATACCCAAAAATCCTGTAACACAAATATTTTTTAATCCCATATCTGCTAGAAAGGAAGCAACATTTATGCCCTTACCCCCAGCAACTTTAAAGGCCCTCTCAGCTCTATTGACTCTTCCTTTTAATAATGTCTCGGATAGTATCACATTAAAATCTATAGCTGGATTGAGGGTCAATGTTAATATGCTACACATTATTCATAAATTTATTAGAAAGAGCCCTTACCTCTTTTGCCGATTTACATTTTAAAGCTAAAATTGCAATATCACGACAATCAATATAATTCAACTCTCTAATATTATACTTAACTGATGCTATAAACTGAAAATTGACACTTAACTCATCTATCCCAAGTCCTATTAAAAAAGGTAAAGCTTCAACGTCAGATGCAACTTCGCCACATATAGACACCTCTTTACCGAACTTGTGCGCTGATTCAACAACACCCTTAATTAATCGTAATATGGCCGGATGTAAAGGATCAGCTAATTTAACTATTTTAGGATGTGTTCTATCTACTGCAAGTGTATACTGTGTTAAGTCATTAGTTCCTATAGAAAAAAAATCTACCTTTTCAGCTAAAACATCTGATAACAATGCTGCAGAAGGAACTTCTATCATTATTCCAACTTTTATATCACTTATGTTATATCTTTTTTTTGCTTCTACTATTATATCTAAAACCTCTTCCAACTCTTCGTAAAACGCAACCATAGGTATTAAAAGTCTAATATTATAATTTATTGCCGATTTAACTATTGCATTTATTTGCTCTATAAGTATCTCTCTATTCTCTAGAAGAAGCCTAATCCCTCTAACTCCTAAAAAGGGATTATTTTCCATTTCCTGTTTTATATATCCAATTTTTTTATCACCTCCTATATCTAAAAGCCTGATTGTCAATGGTAGTCCACGCAGCTTTTCTGCTATATCTGTATAAATATTATATTGCTCATCTAAGGAAGGTGAGTCTGCTCTGTCAATATATAGAAACTCTGTTCTTAGCAATCCTATACCTTCCGCACCTTTATCTATAGCTTTCAACACATCATTACTGTTTGATATATTTGCTTTTATTTCTATACGTTTTTTATCAATTGTAATTGCTGGTTCAAAAGCAGACAGTCTTTCTCTTTCCTTCTGTTCCTGAACTATTTTTTGTAGTGATTCGGCTAAGGCGATATCACTTTCATTTGGTTCAACAACAAGACAGCCTTTTATTGAGTCAATGATTGCTGGAGTATTCTCTTCAATATGTAAAATTTCATCACCACATGACACAATCATTGGTATATCTAATGCATTTATTAGTATAGAAGCATGAGAGCTTTCGCTTCCCCTAGATAAGGCAATAGCAATTATGTTTTCCTTTAAATATTGAATATCTGTTGGATATAAATCTTGTGCAATTAATATAGAAGGCTGGTCTACATCAAAAAAGCTACCCACAGATCCTGCAAGTATTCTAATCACTCGATTTTTCAAGTCTTCAATATCTATTTTTCTTTCAGATATATATTTGGAACCGCTTTTATCTAAATCTTTGATACGATCATCGATAACAGAGCACCATGCATAATATGCTGACTCTCCATCTCTTATAAGTGAATTTATTTTCTTTATTATTGATTCATCTTCAATAAGATTTAACTGTACATCAATAATGCCTGAAAATGTTTTTCCAGCTTTTTGCAAAGTGTTATCTCTTATCTCTAACAATTCTTCTCTTGCTGTAACCAATGCTTTTTTTATTTTTTTCCACTCATCAGCTGGTGAACCTGAGTCTTTTATATAAAAATCTTCTTTGTGTTCATATTTATAAATGGGACCAATAGCTATCCCCTTGTTTATAGCAATACCTTGTATAATCTCTTTTGATGAATAATCATATTCTTTAAGAAAAAAATTATTGTTTTTGATTTTCATATCTAGAATTTCTTGAGGTTCTTCTAAAAAAGATTTTATTTCCTTAGCAATCTTATCGGCATCATCTCCTTTAACATATACTTTTACAATACTACCTTTTTCTACACCTAGACTTAGAACAGAAAATAAATTTTTTGCATTTGCAAATTTACCTTTGTGTTCAAGATATGTTTCACCATTATAATTTTTTATCTTGTCTATGAGATTAGTTGCCGGTCTTGCATGAAGTCCATGTTCCCCTTTAACATTGGCCTCTATACAAATAGGAAATTCATCTATATTGATTGTTATTTCTGCATTTTCTTCTGATGCAGCTTCAGATAGCTTACTTATGACTACATTCACATTATCTGTTTCTCTTAATAAATCGACCGTGCTTTTATCTTGAACTATTTTTGTTAGATTTGAGAGAATTCCAATATGTTCATCACTTTTTGCTGCTATACCTACTACAATATAGACAATATTTTCAGCATCCCATTTTATCCCTTTTTTAAACTGTAAAACAACAATTCCAGTTTTCTTTATATAACCTTTATCTTCTAAACTCCCATGTGGTATTGCTATACCATTACCTAAATATGTATTTGCCTGATCCTCTCTTTTAAGCATGCTTTCAATATATGCTTTCTCAATATATCCATTTTCAAATAATAAATTCCCAGTTAATATTATTGCATTAGTTTTATCTGTAGCTTCAGCATTTAGTTTTATATCTTTTTCATCTATATTTATCATATTCAAATAAGATTTTAATGGGGAAACTCATACTTTTCAAGCTATAAATACATATTAATACAATTAAATATTAATTCTTAGTTATAATCTCTCAGAATAACCTTTACATTAAGAAAATTGTTGAGTTTCTTATAAAGAAATCTAATAAATTATTTTTATATATGCAACTTAGAACATTAAAGGTATAAGTCATTGAAATAAAGAATTTTATAAATTACTATATAGCATTTTAATGCTATAATATTACCAGGGGTATATTATGAAAAAAATCACAATAAAAGTAGAAGATATGATGTGTGAACACTGTAAAAAAACAATAGAAGATGCCTTAAAAAAATTAAAAGGTGTGAATAGTACTAAAGTCTATTTAGACAATAAAAGTATTGAGATTGTTTATAATGAAGGGATATTAGATTCCAACAAAATTGAAAAAACCATTCTGGAGCTAGGTTTTTCACCAAAAATTAACGATTAATTATTCTAATGGAGGAAAATATGAATAATTTTGACATTGCTGGCCCCGATGACATTATAGCAGGAAAAACAACTGATATTTATTTTACAAGAACAAAGGAAGTATTAGAAAAAGCTGGAATTAATAAGAATGTTGTTATGGAAGTAGCACAAAAAGGGATGCCAGCTCAATATCCCTTTGGAATCTTCGCTGGACTTTCAAATGTATTAAAGCTTCTTGAAGGGAAAAAAGTGGATGTTTACGCCATTCCTGAGGGATCACCTTTTTTTGAAGATATCCCAGTTCTAACAATAAGAGGTCAATATTTAGACTTTGGAATATATGAAACAGCTATACTAGGTTTTCTATGCCACGCTAGTGGAATTACCACAAAAGCATTAAAATGTAAAATAGCAGCTGACGATAAAACTGTTTTAAGTTTTGGGGCCAGAAGAGCACACCCTGCTATTGCTGGAATGATTGATAAGTATGCATATATAGGTGGTTGTGATGGTTTTTCTGTAATTTTTGCCTCAGAATTGTTAGGTAAGGAACCTAGTGGAACGGTTCCTCATGTTTTGATACTATTAGTAGGCGATACAACCCAGGCAATGCAGCTTTTTGATGCATACATTGACCCTGCAATTAAAAGATTAGCTTTAATAGATACCTTTAATGATGAACGTTTTGAAACAATACGAGTTGCTGAGGCTTTAAAAGATAAGCTTGACAGTATAAGGCTTGATACGCCTTCTTCCAGAAGAGGTAATTTAAAAAAAATAGCAGAAGAAATCAGATGGGAACTTGACATAAGAGGGTACAAACATGTAAAAATTTTTGCTAGTGGAGGTCTTGACGAAGAGAATATTATTGAATTAAAAAGCATAATAGATGGTTTTGGCATAGGAACAAGTATTTCAAATGCAAAAGTCATGGATTATTCCATGGATATCGTTGAAATTGAAGGAAAGCCTATAAGCAAAAAAGGAAAAAAATCTTCTTTCAAATATACCTATAAATGCAAAAATTGTCTTTTTATGGTACCCACAATAGAGCAGAATAGTGAAATATATTGCCCAACATGCAAGTCTAAATTAGAGAATATAACTGTCAAATATATAGAAAATGGAAGAATAATAAAAACTATCGATACACCCGAAATTGTAAGAAATAGGATACTAAGCAATAAAGAGAAATTAAGAAAATATATAAAATTATGAATAAAAATTTTGATATTTTACGAAAAAAAATGGTTGAAGAACAATTAATCAATAGAAATATAAAAGACAAAAGGGTTCTAGATGCTTTTTTAAAAATTCCCAGACATGATTTTGTACCTGATGATGTAAAAAAATTTGCCTATGATGATTCTCCTCTTCCTATAGGATTTGGTCAGACCATATCTCAACCTTACATGGTAGCTGCAATGACTGAATTGTTAGATTTAAAGGAAGATCATATTCTTTTAGAAATTGGAACTGGATCAGGATATCAGGCTGCAATTGCATCACAATTGTGTAAATTCGTATATACTATTGAAAGAATCAGTGAGTTAGCGGAATTTGCTAGGCAAAATTTAGATAATCTAGGAATATCAAATGTAGAAATAATCGTGGGCGATGGCTCTCTAGGATATGCCGATAAGGCTCCTTATGATAGAATTCTCTATACAGCAGCAGCACCTTTTGTACCTGACGTTATTTTCAAACAGTTGAAAAATAATGGTATAATTATAGTGCCAGAAGGTGAAAGACATTCACAAATGTTAAAGAAATATATAAAAAAAAATAGTAATATAGAAAGCTGTTTGTATTTTGGTTGTATTTTTGTACCACTCAAAGGTGAACATGGGTTCGAATATTAAAAATATTAAATTTTTTTTTCAATTGATGTTGATTTACTTTTGTTAATACTGTAATATTGTTATATTATTAGTAATATCAATTTGGGGGCACTTATGGTAAAATCAAACTTAAGTATTGAGTCTTCAGGAGTTAGTAGAAGAAATTTTTTAAAGTATTGCAGCACAATAACTGCAACATTGGCGTTGTCACCTTCCTTTATCCCTAAAATTGCTGAGGCTATTGAGTCTGACAAAAGGCCACCAGTTATATGGTTGGAATTCCAAGATTGTGCAGGAGATACTGAAGCACTTTTAAGGGCTGGTAGACCAACAGTTGCTGAGCTAGTTTTAGATCATCTTTCAATTGATTACCACGAAACTATAATGGCAGCAGCAGGCCACCAAGCAGAATCTGCCAGAGCAGATACTCTAAAAGAATACAAAGGTAAGTATATTTGTATAGTAGAAGGCTCAATCCCTGTAGGTGATAACGGTGTTTATTGTACAGTTGCAGGCAGAACTGCCCTCGACATACTTAACGAAGTAGGTGGAAATGCTGCAATAATTATAGCTGTGGGTACATGCGCAACTCATGGTGGACTCCCTGCAGCATATCCAAATCCGACGGGGGCAAAGGGTGTATCTGAGTTAATAAAAAATGTTCCCATCATAAATCTACCTGGATGCCCACATAATGTTGATAACCTTACAGCAACTATAGTACATTACCTTCTTTTTGGAGCACCACCTGCTTTAGATAATTTACTAAGGCCTAAATTTGCTTATGGCAAAAGAATACATGATAACTGTGAAAGGAGATCTCACTTCGATGCTGGTCAATATGTTGAAAAATGGGGTGACGATGGGCATCGTCTTGGTTGGTGTTTATATAAAATGGGCTGCAAAGGACCTGAAACCTTTCATAACTGCCCTACTGTAAGATATAATGACGGTCTATCATGGCCTGTCATGGCAGGACATGGTTGCGTAGGTTGCTCTGAACCAGCATTTTGGGATACCATGATGCCAATATATAGAAGATTACCTAATGTTCCAGGATTTGGAGTAGAGGCAACTGCAACTCGCATTGGAACAGCAGTTGTTGGTATTTCTGCTATAGTTTTTGGAGTTCACGGTATTGTAACAGCTATTAGGAGTAGAGGTTTTGTGAAAGAAAGAGAAGAAGAATTCAAAGAATAACTATTAAGAGGTGGTATATATGTCTAATAAAATAGTAGTTGATCCAATAACAAGGATTGAAGGGCATTTAAGAATTGAAGCAGTGGTTGACAATGGTAAAATTGTCGATGCCTATTCTAGCTCAACAATGTTTAGAGGGATTGAAAAAATTTTACAAAAAAGAGATCCTAGAGATGCCTGGTATTTTACACAGCGTTTTTGTGGGGTTTGCACTACAGTTCACTCAATAGCTTCTATCAGAGCTGTTGAAAATGCACTGGGTATAAAAGTGCCCTTTAATGCAGAAATGATCAGAAACATTATAATGGGCTCACAATTTGCACAGGATCATATAATTCATTTTTATCATCTACATGCCCTTGACTGGGTAGATATTGTGTCTGCTTTAAAAGCTGATACAAACAAAACTGCTCAATTGCAGCAAAGTATATCTCCGTGGAAACTTTCCAGTGAAACCTATTTTAAAACTATTCAGGAAAAAATAGCTGCCTTTGCAAACACAGGCAGACTTGGCCCATTCAAAAATGGTTACTGGGGTCATCCTGCAATGAAATTACCACCTGAAGCTAACTTAATGGCAGTTGCACATTACTTAGAGGCATTGAAACTACAGAAAGAAATGATAAAAATACATGCCATTTTAGGTTCAAAAAACCCACATCCACAAACATTTTTAGTAGGAGGTATGTCCACACCTATTGATTTAAACAGTCAGAATGGCCTTAATGCTGATAGAATTGCATTGATTCAAAAGTGCATAAATGAGACAAAAGAATTCGTCGAACAGGTTTATATTCCAGATCTATTAGCAATAGCATCATTTTATACAGATTGGGCAGGTATTGGTGCTGGACACAAAAATTACTTATCTTATGGAGAATTCCCAGAGAGCAGAACTGGTTACCCAGATGGATTATATCTCCCAGCAGGAATTATAATAGATGGAGACCTTTCTAGAGTTTACAATGTGGAGCATGAAAAAATAACCGAATATGTTGCTCATTCATGGTATAACTATACTGATGGTGATGAAAAAGGTAAACACCCCTGGGAAGGTGAAACAAATTGGAATTATACGGGCCCAACGCCTCCCTACGAAAATTTAGATGTAGAAAATAAGTATTCCTGGGTGAAATCTCCAAGATATGACAATAAACCAATGGAAGTTGGACCTCTTTCAAGAATGCTAGTGGCTTATGCCTCCGGGCACAAAGATGTAAAAGAAGCCGTTGATTATGTATTAAATAAATTAAATGTCCCAGCAACTGCTTTATTTTCAACGCTAGGCAGAACTGCAGCAAGAGGGATCGAAACTCTTGTAATTACAAATCGACTAAATAAATGGGTAGCAATGCTTGTTGATAATTTAAAAAGTGGAGACCTTTCTATTCATAATTCAACAAAATGGGATCCTTCTACTTGGCCAAAAATGGCTCAAGGATACGGTTGGCATGAAGCTCCTAGAGGAGCATTAGGGCACTGGGTTATAATTGAAGATAAAGAAATAAAAAATTATCAAGCAGTAGTCCCTACCACATGGAATGCAGGTCCCCGTGATGCCAATGGGAAAAGAGGTCCCTATGAGGAATCGTTAATCGGAACTCCTGTTGCTGATGAAACACAACCATTAGAAATTTTAAGAACCATACATTCCTTTGACCCATGCCTTGCCTGTGCAGTTCATGTTGTTGATAAGAGAGGAAATCTATTGTCAAAAGTAGAGATTTTGTAGGAGGACACTATGGATAGGAAGTGTGCAGCTAGAAAATATATATATGTCTGGGAAGTGCCTGTTAGACTTGCTCACTGGGGAATATTTTTTTCCATTGTAATACTGGTTTTTACAGGTAGCTATATTCATTATCCNNGTTACAGGAACAATATTTATGTTTTTTGTGCTTCTGAGAATTTACTGGTTTCTCATAGGAAATGAATATTCTAGCTGGCGAGGATTATACTCTCCTTTTAAGAAAAAACACCTGAAGATGTATATTGACTATATTAAATATTATATTTTTTTAAAAAAAGATGTACCCCACACGTTAGGGCACAATCCTGTTGCTGTAGCCGCTTATTTTGTGCTATATATCCTCTTTGCCTTACAGATAATTACTGGCTATGCTTTATGGGGATTATATCATCAAAATGGTCTTGCCTTTCAACTATTTGGATGGATATTTTCTATCGTCGATTTACAGTGGACAAGATTTTATCATTATATAGTTATGTTTTTCATAGGTGGCTTTTTTATTAATCATATATACAGTGCAGTTCTATTTGACTTTAAAACACAATCTGGAGAAATTAGTGCAATTTTTGCAGGATGGAAACCTTTAAGGTGCAATAAAAAGTAGCCATAAACGTTGAAAAACATACTTGTACTGGGTATCGGTAATATTTTAATGGGAGATGATGGTGTAGGTGTTTATGCTGTTAATAAATTGTATTCTGAAATTGGAGAAAAGGTTAATTTAAAATTTATTGATGGTGGAACACTTGGACTAGATTTATTAAACTTCGTTGAATGGTCTGATATATTAATTATTATAGATGCCGTTGATATAGATAAATCTCCAGGAACTATTATTAAATCAATAATTACCAATAAATTGAACGTTGAGTTATCAAAAACTTCCCATGAAATTGATCTTGAAGATTTACTTTTCTCTGCAAAATTGTTAGATATATTACCAGAAAAAATTATACTTTATGGAATTCAGGTAAAAGAAATTACAATGCAATATGCTCTCTCAAAAGAATTGGAAAGGAAACTCAGTGAACTGTGTGAACATATTAAGAAAGAGTTATCTTCCTGTTTATGAATGATTTTGCATTTTTTAAGATGTCAGGGTTGGGAAATGATTTTATATTTATTGACAATACAAAGGAATCATACGATGGTATATTAGCTAACATTATATCTTATGTTCCTAAGCTTTGCAAACGTGGACTTTCTATTGGAGCTGATGGCTTAGTTATATTGGAGAAATCAAAAGTCACAGATTTTGCCTGGAAATTCTTTAATTCTGATGGCTCAATTGCTGAAATGTGTGGAAATGCTGCACGTTGTGCAGCTAAACTTGCATATTTAAATGGGATAGCAGGTAAAAAAATGTCCTTTGAAACGCTTGCAGGTATAATTAGAGCTGAAATTGTAGATAATCTATTAGTAAAAGCTGAATTAACAAAACCCTATAATATAACTATAGATTATTCTATCAATATAGATGGTAATAATTTTTATATATCATCTGTTAACACGGGAGTGCCACATGCTATTATTTTTGTAAGTGATTTGAAAAATATAGATGTTCAAAATTTAGGCAATAAAATAAGATATCATGAATATTTTTCACCACTAGGTACAAACGTAAATTTTTGTAAAGTATTGAACAATAACTCAATAGAGGTAAGAACCTATGAAAGAGGCGTTGAAGCAGAAACTCTTGCTTGTGGAACTGGGGCATTAGCAGCTGCAGTTATTTCAAAAGAAAAAAACTTAGCAAATTATCCTATTAATGTCAAAACAAGCGGCGGTGGTAGTATTAAAATATCTTATGAAAATGAAGGCTATTATATAGAGGCAGAGGCAAGGTTGGTCTATAAAGGTTTTTTTAATAGAGAGGCCTTTATATATTAATAGAAACTATAAACATTTAAACGGGGGGCATTATGTTTGAAGGAGCTTTTGTAGCAATAGTAACACCCTTTAAAAATGATAAGATTGATGAAGAGGCATTAAGAAAACTTGTGGAATTTCAAATAAAAGAAGGGACCAATGGTATTGTTCCCTGCGGTACAACCGGAGAATCTGCAACACTAACCTATGAAGAGCACAATAAAGTTATTGATATAGTTATTGACCAAGCAAAAAAAAGGGTACCTGTTATTGCTGGGACAGGCTCAAATAGCACTCATGAAACAATATTTTTTACTAAACATGCAAAAGAAGCTGGAGCTGATGCAGCACTTATTATAACGCCATACTACAACAAACCAACTCAGAAAGGATTATATGAGCATTTTAAAAATATTGCTGAAAATGTTGACATCCCAATAATTGCCTATAATGTTCCTGGAAGAACTGCATGTAATATATTACCTGATACTGTAATAGAACTCTCTAAGATAAGAAATATCGTTGGTATAAAAGAAGCCAGTCTTTCTTTAGACCAGGCTGCTCAAATCATCAAAGAAGCCCATAAAGACTTTATATTATTATCAGGTGAAGACTCCTTAACCTTTCCTTTGCTCTGTTTGGGAGCTAAGGGAGTTATTTCTGTTGCATCAAACGTTGTACCAAGAAAAATGTCAGAGATGTGTAAATATATAAAAAATAAAGATTATGAAAAAGCTAGAGATATCCATTATGAACTATTTGATCTATTTAAGGCTCTTTTTTATGAAACCAATCCAATACCAGTTAAGAAGGCTATGTATTTAATGGGATTAATAACAGACGAAATAAGACTTCCCCTAGTAAGTTTATCAGATGAAAACACAAACAAATTAAAAAATGTCTTAATAAAGACTGGTATAAATATTGTAAACTAGGAGCATATAATGAATCTATGCATAATAGGTGCATCAGGTAGAATGGGTAAACTTATAGCGACACATGCATTGCAAAATAATGATACTAAAATAACTGGAGCTATAGAATATCATAGCTCTCCTAATATAGGTCAAGATATTGGTTTATTATGCGGGCTCAACGCCGTTGGCGTTAAAATTGATTCAAATATCTTTGATAGTGCAAAAAGTGCTGACGTTATTATAGACTTCTCTGGCGCAAACGGTACTGAGAATAATGTAAAAAATTTTCAAATTATAAAAAAACCCTTGGTTATAGGAAGTACTGGTTTAAAAGATACAACAATAGCCTCTATTAAGGAATTGTCTAAAACTTGTCCTATTGTATTTACACCAAATATGTCAATGGGCGTAAATTTATTATTTAAATTAACTGAAATAGTAAGTAAAATATTAAAAGACGATTTTGATATTGAAATAATAGAAAGCCATCATAACAAAAAAAAGGATTCTCCAAGTGGAACAGCAATGAAATTAGCAGAAATTATAAGTGAATCACTAAAATTGGATTTAGAAAAAGATGTAGTATATGGAAGAAAGGGCCTAGTTGGCGAAAGGAATAAAAATGAAATAGGAATTCACGCAGTGAGAGGCGGAGATATTGTAGGAGAACATAATGTTATGTTTTGTGGGAATGGTGAAATTTTAGAGTTAACACATAAAGCAACATCAAGGAGTACCTTTGCAGTGGGAGCACTAAAAGCTGCTAAATGGGTTTGCAATAAAACGCCAGGGCTATATACCATGTTTGACGTACTAGGACTATAAGTGAAGGTATCAAAGGAAAGATTTTATTATATATTATTTTTTTCAATATTTTTAATTATTGTTTTTTCTTTTTCCATAATTATTAGAACTGAAAAATTGGAATTGTGGCAAAAATTTAGCAATGAATATATTGTTGACAATTATCCTGCAATGACCACTCTTGATGCCTACTATTGGCTTAGATATGCAAAGGAATATAACAAAAATAAATATATACCTGGGGATAATGATACTCTAAGATTTTTTCCAGACTACACAAAAAAACCTGAACCTGTTCCTCTTTTATCCTTTTTAATTGCAAAACTATCATT
>DHGE01000079.1 GCA_002402635.1 Deferribacterales bacterium UBA4806 | reverse complement strand
AAAAGTTGGATCTTTTTTCTATTGCCTCCACAATTTTTGCAGTGGCTATTTCACCTTCAGAGCGGTTGCAGATAATATCAATATCATTTAGATCATCCAATGCCTTTTCAGGCATATAAAGTGCGTTGGGGCCACCTAAAAGAATAAAAATATCTCTTCTATATAATTTTATAAAACGAGCAAAGAAAAGCACTCTGTTCATTTGATAGTTATAAGCAGAGAATCCAACTAATCCAGGGTTTAGTTTATCAATAATCTCCTTTAAAAATATTAAATTTAGTGGTTTGTCTAAAAGGTCATCTACAATAATACCATTGTGTCCAAAACTTTTAAGATAGGCTAGTATATAACCTAGATTAAGGGGAATAGCATCGGCTGATCGTTTTTGTGCTAAATGGTTAATATGGATAAACAATATATTCATTGGAAGCTATCAATAATGATTATTTTAATATTAACTGTTAGATAATTTTATTCAAGGATTTATATAAAATTTATGATTAAATGAAAATATTTATTAATATAATAATATAATTCTTTTTGAATTTATTAATAATACAAAATTATAAAGAAAGAATATTCTTCTTTAAAAGGCTCTTTGTGATTTAGAAGACTATTATTTCTTTGATAATTTCAAATAATATAACTTATAAGTTGACATTTATAACATACTGTGATATTAAGCAAATTGTATACATTTTAGCTTTCTGGAGTAAAAGATGAATCCTTATTATCCTATTTTTTTGATTTTTATAATAGCTGTTATTGTGGGTTTAGTAATGATATATGTAGGTGTTTTTATAAGACCAAGCAAGCCGAATAAATCGATGTTAGATGTCTATGAATGCGGAGTTCCGGTCTTTGGTGATGCTAGAAAACGTTATAATGCCAGATTTTATATTATTGCTATGCTTTTTGTAATATTTGATGTTGAAACCGTTTTTTTGTTTCCTTGGGCCGTGGCTTTTAATGTCATAGGTATTTTTGGACTCATAGAGATGATTCTTTTTATTATTATATTGGTTTTTGGTTATTTTTATGCATGGAAAAAAGGAGCGTTAGAATGGGTTTAATTGAAAATAAATTACCGGATAATATTTTTACAACAACACTGGATAATGTAATAAATTGGGGCAGAAGGTCCTCTATGTGGCCTGTTACATTTGGACTTGCCTGTTGTGCTATTGAAATGATGGCTTGTGGTGCTGCAAAATATGATTTAGACAGATTTGGAATTATTTTTAGAGCATCTCCCAGGCAGGCAGATGTTATGATAGTGGCGGGAACAGTAACTAGAAAAATGGCTCCAGTTGTTAGGAAGGTCTATGACCAGATGCCTGCTCCAAAGTGGGTGATTGCTATGGGAGCTTGTGCAACAAGTGGAGGCATCTTTAATACTTATTCTACTGTTCAAGGTGTGGATGATGTTATACCTGTTGATTTTTATATACCCGGTTGTCCGCCAAGACCAGAGGCTCTTTATGATGCACTTTTAGCTTTACAAGAGAAAATAAAAAAAGAAAAAGTTGTAAGAGCGTGAGGTACCTATGAATTTTGACGAAATATTTGCTAAACTCCAAGGCGATGTATCATCAGATATAAGCAAACAAGTGCAGTTTGGGTGTAATTTTATCCTTTCTAATAAGGATAATTTTAAAAACATTATTAAATACCTTAAAGAAGTTTTTGATTTTGAATACTTAGTTGATGTGGTCGGAATTCACTGGCCTGAACATAAGAACACTCCATTTGAAGTTGTATACAACTTATATTCTATAAAAAATAAAATAAGGGTATTCGTAAAAGTATTTATTCCTGATGAAAAAATAGAAACCATATCGGATTTATATAAAGCTGCTTTATTTCTTGAAAGAGAGCAGTACGATTTAGTTGGAGTAAAATTTATAGGCCACCCTGATTTAAGACGTATTTTGATGCCAGAATTCTTTGATAAACATCCTTTGCGAAAAGATTTTAATCTTAAAGATAGAAGTTGGTATAACGATGTTGATGAACAAAATCTGGGTATTAAATATAAACATTTATAGAGGCTATGAAAATGGATGAAAAAACGATTAATGATAGTGGAAAATTTGGTGATATATTAACCATAAATATGGGGCCTCAACATCCCAGTACACATGGCGTGCTAAGACTGATCCTTGATATAGATGGTGAGACTATTGTAAATGCAACCCCTGATATTGGATATTTGCATAGAGGTGTTGAAAAATTAGCTGAGAACAGAATGTATCATCAATTTATTCCTTTAACTGATAGACTCGATTATCTTGCTTCTCTTTCGAATAATTTAGCTTATTGCTTAGCAGTTGAAAAGTTTTTTGATCTTAAAATTCCTGAAAGAGCCAATTATTTAAGAGTTATTTTTGCTGAGTTAGCAAGGATTTCAAGTCATTTGTTGTGGCTTGCAAGTCATGCCTTAGACATGGGGGCTATGACAGTGTTTTTATATTGTTTCAGAGAAAGAGAGCTGTTATTAGATTTATTTGAAATTGCAACAGGCCAAAGAATGACAAGTTCATGGATTAGGGTTGGAGGTATTAGAGCTGATATTCCTGATGAATTTATAAACAAAGCCTATGAGTTTATTGAAATATTTAGTGAAAAAATCAAAGACTATGAAGGTCTGTTGTCAAAAAACAGAATATGGCTGCAACGTACAAAAGGAATAGGTATACTGACTAAAGAAGATGCTTTAAATTATGGTGCTAGTGGACCTATTATGAGAGGTTCAGGTATTAAATTTGATATAAGAAAATTTGAACCTTATTGCATTTATGATAAAATGGATTTTGAGATTCCATCATTCGAAGATGGTGACGTATATTCAAGATACCTTGTACGAATTGAAGAAATGAAACAGTCTAATAGAATTGTAAAGCAAGCTTTAGATGAACTGCCAGAAGGTCCAGTAATGACTGATGATCCTAGGGTTGGAATTCCATCTCATGAAGAAGTTAACGAACGGATGGAATCTCTTATTAGAAGATTTTATTTAATGTCCAAGGGATTTACACCACCCAGAGGTGATGTTTACTCATCTATAGAAAGCACTAAGGGTGAATTGGGTTTTTATATAGTATCCGATGGAACTGAAAAGCCCTATCGGCTTAAAATAAGAGCTCCATCATTTGTTAACTTAGGTATTGTACCACTTATAAGCAAAGGTCACATGATAGCAGATATGGTGAGTATTATAGGTAGTATAGATATAGTTCTAGGAGAAATTGATAGATAGAGGGGATTTATGTCATTAATAAAAGAAGAAAAAGAACAATTAGATCTAACACATATTGATAATATCTGTGATGAATATAAAGGTGTTGAGGGCGCGACTATTCCTATATTGCAAAAAGTTCAGGATTGTTATGGATTTCTTTCAA
>DHGE01000073.1 GCA_002402635.1 Deferribacterales bacterium UBA4806 | reverse complement strand
TTTTATAAAAGATGGAAAATTCAACAATGTTGATATAAGATATAACTTCCCTGTCAATAATAGAGTAATCGATATTATTGCTGCTTCAAATCGTAGTAATAATTCAATTGCTTTATATAGCCTAGATAAACAAAGGGGGAGATTATTTAATATTGCTGCAAGAAATATTTATTCAAAGCTAAAAATGGTCTATGGCCTTTGTATGTATCATAGTGAAAGTGATAATAATTACTATGTTTTTGCTACGAGTAAAAATGGTGAAATTGAGCAATGGAGATTATTTCCTAAAGATAAAAAAGTTGATGCAGAGTTTGTTAACACCTTTCGATTATCCTCTCAATTAGAAGGTTGTGTTGCAGATGATGACCAAAACCTTTTATTTATTGGTGAAGAAGAGATAGGTGTCTGGAAGTTTTTAATTGAAAAAGGTCATGTTGTTGAAAAGCCTGTGTTAATAGATAGTGTGGGCAAAAATGGACATTTAACTGCTGAGGTGGAGGGGGTGGCTCTATATACTGCCTCAGGAGATGAGGGCTATCTGATCGTCTCAAGTCAAGGAGCTTCGCGTTTTGATATTTACAGCAGGAAATCTCCTCATCCCTTTATAGGTAGTTTTAAGATAGCAAGTAATAGGGATTTAGGAGTGGATGGAGTCTCTGGTAGCGATGGAATCGATGTTATAAATTTAGAATTAAATGATAATCTTAAATATGGATTTTTTATTGCTCAGGATGATGAAAACAGAAATCCAAGAGCCCACCAGAATTTTAAAATAGTTCAATGGGAAAACATAGCTGAAACCCTAAATTTAATAAAAGATAACAAATATATCTATTGGTATTAGTAAAATAATATTTGCAATAGATAAAATCACAATACCCTGAGGAGAGGTGAATATGTATAAAAAAATAAAGATCTTGTCTATTCTAATATTATTATTAGTATTAATAAGTTGTTCATCTTCAGCAAGCAGGTTAACTTTGCAACCAAGGCCATATAACCCAACATATAAAATAGCAGAGCAAAAAGAGAGCAAGCAAGATCTTGGTATAAAAGTGGCATTGTTGAAATTGTCTTCTTATCTAAAAAAAGAAAACAAATTAAAGATGGATAATAGTGGAGTGAGTGAAAATATGGAAGCTTTTTCCACACAAGCAGCATTTGTAAACAGTCTAGAAGCTTCTATTGAATCAATTATTGTTAGTAAGGGGTATAATCTAATCAATATAGTTGATGACTATAAGGAATTATCAGAGGAAGAAGTAAATAGTATAGATTTTTTTATAGTACCAAAAATAAATTTATCTGCCATTGAGGATATAAATATTTTATCCAAGATTCCACTAGATATCAATTTAAAAAGAGACATGAGGGGGGAGGTAAAGTGTAAAGGCGATGTCAG
This sequence comes from Deferribacterales bacterium UBA4806, assembly GCA_002402635.1. Lineage (GTDB taxonomy): Bacteria > Chrysiogenota > Deferribacteres > Deferribacterales > UBA228 > UBA228. The sequence goes on along the minus strand of DHGE01000073.1, from coordinate 3,151 downwards.
TATGGAAGGCGAGATGGCCTTTACCATACTCAATCCAAAAACTAATGATATTGTATATTCTAAACATAAAAAGATTAAAGAGGAGTCACCATTAAGTGTATCTGTAGAAAAATACACAGCTGATGCGGTTGCTGAAGAACTTTATAAAGACTTAATAAATCGCTGTATATATGGCGTAAACAATGCACGTTCCAAAACACTTGAAGAAATATACTACAGCTATATTAAAGCTTTTAATAAGCACTTCCCTGAAGGAAAATCAGCTAAAAAACTCTATGAGAATACAAAAATATTTTAGTTAAAACTAAACCCAATATAATAAATTATGATAGTTTAAAATTATGTTAAAGAACATTTTAAATAAGCCCAGAAAAATATTAATATGCTTCTGGGCTTATTTAAAATATAAAAAATTAAATTAGAATTTAACTTCTACTGAATTTTCCCACAAACCATGTATATTACAATAACTAATAGCAACAAGCAGCCCTGGTTTTTCTAATTTAACTTTAAAGGTTGCAGATGGCTCTGTATGGGCTGGCCCTTTATTTGGTCCTTCTACAGACTCACCATGAGATAAGAACTCAGATTTACCGAGATGATAAACTGTTTTACCGTCACTGCTATTATAAAATAATTCAATCCAAGCAATAAAGTGTTCTGTAACATTAGGGTGTTTTATCTCTTTTCCAACAGATACTCTAACTTCAAATTCTTCACCAGCCTTAACTTGCATGGGTAATTCAATAACTGGTACATGCTTCTCCTTTTTGAAATCATCTGTTTTAATAAATTCGTTAATTTTTGCCATATACAACCTCCTGTAATATTTTTTATAATAACAAGGTTATTTAATATGTTAATGAAAAATAAAAATAGTTCAATAATTGTTTTTTATTTATAATTACGTTATATATAATAGACCTTATATTAGTGTAAAATATTTTGCCTTTTCGTTGTGTAATATAAAAGCAGATGTAGTATATTCTGGAATCATAAGAAAATCTTCTGAAATAGTTACATTTATTTTATTAAATGGTAAAAGCTTGGAGATAAGATAGTTTCCTTTTAAATCAGGGCAGGATGGATAGCCAAAACTGTATCTTTTACCTCTATACTTCATATTGTATATAGCTTCGATGGATGTATTTTTCTCAGACTCTATTTGAAGTTCAATACGTATTTTTCTATGCCACATTTCTGCTAGAGCTTCAGTTAACTCTGCGAATAAACCATGAAACATATAATATTCTTTATATTTCTTAGATTCAAATAGACTATTCAAAAATTCTGAAGGTTTATTTCCCAATGTCACAACTTGGAATGCTATGATGTCCCAATCAGAGTTTTCTTCATTTAAAAAAAAGTCGGAAATGCATAAATATGGTGGTTTTTTTTGTCTTGGAAATTCAAAGAGAATCTCCGATCCAGGAATTTTTTCATTATAAACTTTAATAAAATTGTTAGAGGCTTTACACTTAAAATAGCCATAAATAACCTTTGATTCTATCAATTGCTGATCTATTATTTGTTTTTTCATACTTTCATATTCTTTTTTAGCAACCTTTTTTAGAAAGCTATCATACTCATCATCGCTCATCTCCTTTTTTGTATAACCCCATCTAGCAGTATAAAGTGTTAACTTATTTAAAAATTTAAAAATATCTTCAGAGTATATGTCATCAATAATTTTGTATCCAATAAATGGTGGTATGGGAATTTCTTTTGGTTTAAGATCATTTATATCTAAACTTTCAACTGACATAATCTTCTCCACATTTTTTATTTTGATTTTTGTTGCTTTTTTGTAAGTATCTTGATTCTCCAAAAATTTTATAGCGTCAAAGGCGTCTTTACAGTAAAAAACTGAACCAGGTAGTATCGTTTCACATTCACTATCTACAAAGCTTTTTGTTAATGCTGCTCCTCCAAGTAAGATTTTACAATTTATTTGCTCTTTTTTAAAGATATCAATGTTTTCTTTCATAATGTAGGCTGATTGGACTAGTAATCCGCTTAAGCCTATTGCATCAGCTTTGATCTCTCTATATTTGTTTATTATTTCTTCAGCAGGCACTTTAATTCCTAAATTGATTACGTTATAACCATTATTAGATAATATAATGTCTACTAGATTTTTCCCTATATCGTGCACGTCACCTTTTACAGTTGCAAGAATAACAGTCCCTTTTTTTAGACTCTTTTCCTTTTCTAAAAATGGCTTTAATATATCTATCGACATCTTCATCGTTTCAGCTGAAGATAAAACAAAGGGTAACAAAATTTTGCCTGCTCCAAATAGATCACCTACCTCCTTCATCGCAGGTAGTAAAAGCTTATTTATAATATCTATTGCTGAATAATTTTTTAGTAATCTCTCAATAATTAGATCAACATCTCTCTGATCTCCCTTGATAATTTTTTGTTTTATAAGTTCTTCATCATTGAGAATTACAGTAGTGTCTAAAGAATATTCTTTTTCTGTTGAGAAATATTTTATAAATTCTGTAAGGCAATCTTTTTCTCCATTTATTAATTTCAGGCACAAATTTCTCTTCTCGTCGTTAATTTCGTACTCTGGAATAATCTTTTTTGGATCGATAATTGCCATGTCCAATCCACAGTTTACAGCTTCCCTCAAAAATACTGAATTTAAAAATGGTCGAGAATTATTAGATAGGCCGAAGGATATATTACTTACACCAAGGATTGTTTTAACTGCTGGTAATTCCTTTTTAATTATTTTTAAAGCATCAAGGGTTTCAAGAGCTGCGAATTGAAGGCTTTTGTCACCTGATCCAATTGAGAAAGTCAAAGTGTCAATGATTAAATCTTCTGGATTATAGCCATATTCATTTACCCATGTATTATAAATTCTTTTAGCAATTGAGACCTTTGTATCTGCAGTTAAAGCCATTCCTTTTTCATCAATACATAGAGCAATAACAGAGGCAGGTAATAGTCTAATAGCATCAAAAATTTTTTTTAGTTTAATTCCGCCGTCTTCAAAATGGACAGAATTTATTATGGGTTTTCCCGCATAATGCTTCATTGTCTCAATAATTACTTCGGGATTTGTTGAGTCTAGAACCAATGGCTTTTGAATATTCTTATTTGCAAGTTCCACAATTTTTTTCAAATCTGATAGTTC
>DHGE01000128.1 GCA_002402635.1 Deferribacterales bacterium UBA4806 | reverse complement strand
GTGCTTCACCTGCAGCATTTTTACCTGCAATGCGTCCAAAGGCAATGCATTCTCCAAGGTTGCCACCACCTTGATAAAGCCATGCATACACTGAACCACATTCACCAGCAGCATACAATCTTTTTATTGGATTTCCATAAGTGTTAAGAACTTGAGCTTTATGATTTCTCTTGGGACCACCTTGAGTATTTACCATGCAAGGGTAACTTTGAATTGCATAAAATGGACCTTTTAGTGATTTCATGGTTTGTGCAGGTCTATCAAAATCAAGATCTTTGCCATTACTAACATATTTATCATATCTACTGAAAGTTTCCTGTACATTTGCTGTTAAATCAGCACTCTTAAAATTATTTTTAACTTCATTGGTGTTGAGCTCATCAGATAATTCAGTATAAAAAATCTGGGCTAACTCTTCTAAACTGTTTGCTTTCTTTATCCAGCCTTTTGCAAGTTCTGCTGAATTATCAGAACTCCACTTATACGGACCAAACCATCCAAACCATGACATTTTCATAGCTGGTATACCAGGCAATGGTTCACCTCCACTCAAAGGACCAGCTTTATATGCAGACTCATCAAATACTATCCAGTGAGGCACTCTTGGGTAAAATCCAACGGAACCATCATATAAGTCTATTTCACGCCAACCATGTCCATGAACAGATGGCTTAAATTCATTCATAAAGCGTTTACCTTGTTTATCAAGAAAAATGTAGTTTTGGCCGTGCACAGCTATATTTATTGGTACTGTTGCCCAATCTGGTCCGAAATCATCAGTTATAAATGAAGTCATTATTGGGCCCATAAAATTATTCATATGCCATAGATCAGCCCCAACTGCTTCCACCATTTTTATTCCATCACCCGTATTGCCAGGAGTTCCTAATCCATAAATAGGCATAGGTGAATAATTTGCTTTCATTGCTTCATTAAATTCAAAGCCTCCACAAGTTAGAATAACACCTTTATTTGCCTTAATAGTAACGTTTTTGCCTTGATACTTTGCAACAACACCTAATACTTCATGTTCGCAGGTAGCTATTAATTCTGTTGCAGGAGCATCAAATAAGAATTTTGCCCCGCTTGATACACATTTATTGTTAACCGGTTCCCATAAAACACCGTTTCCCACTTGTCCATTCATAGTGTAGAGTGCCATATTGCTAGCTCCTGGCAAGTATGGTATTTCAGGGCTCATTCCTGCTACAGGTGGTAACATTACTGGAGTTAATCCCATGGAAGCAAGCCAATTTCTATTTGCAACCATTTCTGTTGCCCAGGTATCCACTAATTCATCGGTTATGCCGTCCATATTTCTTGCACACATGCTTCTAAAATATGCTTTGCCATCTTCAACATTGCCCGGGATAAATACCATGTTTCCTGAAACTTTGCTGTTTCCACCCTCTTTACCATAGGGCATTTTCTCAAGTACAATGACTTCAGCGCCAGCTTCCCTTGCAGATAGTGCTGCAACAGCTCCAGCAAGGCCGTATCCAACTACTACCACGTCAGTTACATAATCCCATTTGGTTGGAATATTTGCCTGTTGTGAAGCTTTACCAATCCCTGCTTTTGCAAATGAACTACCTGCACCTAAAAAAGCAGTTGTGCCTAACCCTATTGCAGAAGCTTTGACAAAATTTCTTCTTGTAATGTTTTTGTTACCATCTTTCTTTTTCATATTATTACCTCCTGTTTAATCAAATTACACATTTAAAAGTTTAATTTCTATGGAACAACTTGTTGCGTTGGAAAATAATGGCATTTTGAACAGACAGATTCAGATTCATGGTGAATATGGTGACAATCAGTGCATTCTGCCTGACCAGTTGTCCAGTGTGGGTTCATTGCGTAAAAGTGGATTGAAGAAGTTTGAACCAGTGCATTGTAGTCGCCATGGCATTCCATACATTTTTCTTTTTTTACTACTGTTCCTCCAGTATCTGTTCCATGGCAATTTTCACAAGTAATTCCATTGTTTTTATGTGTTTCCTCTAATAACACATTATTTTGTGCAAAAGATAGAGTTGTTATCGAAATAGCAAAAACAATAAATGTTAAAAAATATTTTATCAATGTTTCCTCCTACTATTTATTAGATTCATCAAGTTTAACTTTGTGGTGCTTCTTCTGCAGCATTTTTACCGGCAATGCGACCAAAACACATACATTCTCCGATATTGCCACCTCCATTATAAAGCCATGCATAAATGGAGCCACATTCGCCTGCTGCATATAATCTTTTTATAGGTTTGTTGTCAGCATTTAAAACTTGGGCTTTATGATTTCTTCTTGGACCTCCTTGAGTATTTACCATACAAGGGTAGCTTGGAATTGCATAAAACGGTGGTTTAAGAGATGACATCCTTACAGCTGGTCTGTCAAAGTCAAGGTCTTTTTTGCCATTTGTATATTTATCAAATCTGCTAAAGGTTTCCTGTAAGTTTGCAGTCAAATCAGCACTTCTAATGGTATTTTTTATTTTATCAATATAAATTGCACGTGCTAATTCCTCAACAGAATTCCCTTGTTTAATCCAACCTTTGGCAATTTCAGCTGAGTTATCTTTACTCCATTTATATGGTCCATGCCAACCAAACCAGGAAAATTTTGGCATCTCCATACCCATAACACTACCACCAACTAATGCCCCAGATGTTCTTATTACTTCATCAAAAACAATCCAATAGGGTATTCTTGGATAAAAGCCTACAGAACCATCGTACATTTCAATTTCCTTCCAACCCATACCATGTGTGCTTGGCTTTAGTTCATTCATAAAACGTCTACCAAATTTATCTACAAAAAAGTAGCTAGATTTGTCCGTTGGTAAACCAATAATCATTGGTACAGTTTCCCATTCAGGACCGAAATCTTCTGTTATAAAAGAAGTCATTATTGGTCCCATAAAATTATTCATATGCCACAAATCTGCCCCAACTGATAATGCCATTTTAACACCATCACCAGTGTTGCCTGGAGTTCCTAATCCATAAACAGGAGCTGGAGCATAGTTTGCTTTCATTTCCTCGTTAAATTCAAAACCACCGCAAGTTAGTATAACACCCTTGTTTGCTTTTATTGCAATATTTTTTCCCTGATACTTTGCAACGACACCTAATACTTCATGCTCGCAGGTAGCTATTAATTCTGATGCTGGTGCTTCAAATAAGAATTTAGCACCACTGGAGACACATTTATTGTTAACAGGATTCCATAGAACAGCATTTCCAACCTGACCATTCATTGTGTATGCTTTTGCACCTTCAGCTCCTGGTAAGTATGGCATCTCAGGGGTCATCCCCATAAAAGGTGGCATTTCAACAAGTGTAAGCCCAAAGGAAGCTAAGTAGCTTCTATTTTCCAACATTCCGTTAACCCAGGCATTAATGAGTTCATCAGTTATGCCGTCCATATTCCTTGCACACATCCCTTTGAAGTATGCAACGCCTGCTTCTTTGTTGTCAGGAATCCAGGTCATATTGCCTGAAACTTTGCTGTTTCCCCCTTCTTTACCAAAGGGCATCTTTTCAAGAACAATAACTTCAGCTCCAGCTTCCCTTGCAGATAGTGCTGCAACAGCTCCAGCAAGGCCGTATCCAACTACTACCACGTCAGTTACATAATCCCATTTTGTAGGAATGTTTGCTTGTTGTGAAGCCTTACCAATGCCAGCCTTAGCTAGTGAACTTCCTGCACCTAAAAATGCTGTTGTACCTAATCCTATTGCAGAAGCTTTAACAAAACTCCTTCTTGTAATGCTTTTGATAGTGCCTTTCTTTTTCATATTGTTACCTCCTACTAAATAATAAACAACTAAAAATAATTAATAAAAATAATATAAATTAAAATAAATAAAATTATTCTATAACTTAAAAATATACTAGTCAATAAAATATTTGTAAAATTTAATAAAGTAATAGATAAAATTTATATATTAAACATTTATTGTAAATAAAGGATATAAATCTAATAGATTATAATAAAATTTTTTTATAATAAATTAATAAGATCAAATACCAAATGCTTTAATCGTACAGAGGACCTTTTTATTGAATAATCATAGTTTATAAGGTTTTCAAACATTTTTTTTAGGTCTTTTATGCTCCATAAAAGGGATGCTTTTGAAATCTTTTTAATTAGAAAGTGTTGTCCCGTTACTAATTCTGGGGATATTTTGTAAAGTAAGATATCTCTAAATTGTTTAACGAGTAAATAAAAGAGTATGTTCATGTTAGTATTTGAATTAATTAACTGCCTATTAATATTAAGAGCTTGTGTTTTATCCTTATTACATAAGGCTTCTATAAATTTGAATGTTGAATTATATTGGGATGTGTTTATTACTTCAAAAATTTCCTTCTGAGTTGGAGGTTTTTTGTTATAGAAATATAGAGATATTTTTTCGAGTTCATTTTTTATTAATTGTAAGTCCCTCCCTAACATTTCATATAATTCTTTGGCAGTATTGTAATCAATATTTATATTTGCTCCTTTAAAGAGTTCTATTATTGTGTTAATATAGTCGTTGTATGATTTTTTAATTTCCTTACAGATACTTATATTCTTAATATTCTTTATGTTAGACAGTATTTTTTCTGGCTGTGAGGAAAAACATATTATTTTTTTATTATTGTTTTCCCGTGTAGACTCTGTTATGATTTCTTCAATATCTTTAATCTTTTCGGCATTTTTTATTATTGCAATCTTAAAATCGTAAAAAAGGGAGGGTGTAAAAATAAAACTGAAATACTCTTCTTTCTTAAATTCATCACCAAGAAATGTTATTAACTCAACTTCTTTATTATTTATTGTTTGATTAATTTTATCATCAAGATAATTATTAGAACCAGCTAATATTAGTGTATTATTCTCTTTGGGTTGACTCAAAATCACTCCTAAAGTCTAGTAGTATATCTTGCATAGCTTCTCTAAAGGCTTTGTATCTATTTTGGATATTTGTAGAAATGTTACTGGTGACATAATATACTTTATAATAGTTGTATTCTTTATTAAAAATTACTTTACCAGCATTGTTTTTTACGGTTATTTTTAAATGAGGTACAATTTGGGACGCTATAGATTGTGCTGTTGTGGATTTAATGATCATATCAGTTTCAACATCTTCTAATGATATATTAAGGATGTAATCTGCCTTTGTGTACTTTCTCAAGAGACCATAATTACTAAAAAAATGGTATATTTCTTCGCTCATAATATTATAGTAATCAGATTCTGCATCCTTGTTGACAATAGATGATATATAATAGTTGTATTTTTTACTATCCTTTGAAACTCCTGCCATTTTGTAACCACAAGAGATGAGAATTGTGCTCAGTGCAAATATTAAAATAATATTTTTAAGAGATGACAAAATTAACCAATTTTTTGGGTACATAAATTTCCTTCCTAATAGCTTTATTTTCTAAATACTTAGCAATTTTTTCATTGTTCTTTGCTATATAAAGTGCTTCTTCTTTTGTTATATCTGCGTTAACACTGATTTCTGCTCTAACTTTGCCATTAACTTGAACGACTAGAGTTAATTCATCTTTTTTTAAATATTCATTATTATAATTAGGCCATTGAACTGTATTTATATATGCAGTGTGTCCAATAATATGCCATAATTCATCACATATATGTGGGCAAAAGGGCGATAGTAGGATAATAATAGTATTAAGTGCTTCAACAAAACAGTCACTTTCTTCTCTATTTATATTGGTTGTATCTATTTGATATAAAAAATTTGTAAATTCCATAATTGCTGCAATAGCAGTATTAAGCTGAAATCTTTCGATATCATTTGTAACTTTCTTTATTGTGTAATGGATGTTGTACAAAATATCTTTTGCCAACACTGTTAATTCTCCGATTTTTGTTTTTTCTATGTTTGTATTTACGTCGTTTTTGTGAGTGACACATTTATATAAGTCCATATTATTTAAAATAAGTCTATATACCCTATTAATGAATCTACTTGCGCCCTCAATACCTTCATCAGACCATTCTAAGTCCTTTTCAGGTGGTGAAGCAAAAAGAACGAACAATCTTGCAGTATCTGCACCGTATGTTTTAATTATTTTGTCTGGATCAACAACGTTCTTTTTTGATTTGCTCATTTTTTCTGTTCTACCAACAATAATTTTTTCTCTGCAGTGAATACAATTGTTGTCTTCTACCTCGCTTGGATATAGCCAACCATGTTTAGGGCATTTGTAAGTTTCCTTGCAAACCATTCCCTGTGTTAACAAATTCAAAAACGGTTCATCAAAATCAATATATCCAAGATCTTTCAATACTTTTGTAAAAAAACGAGCATAAAGGAGATGTAAAATAGCATGTTCGATGCCTCCTATATATTGATTAACGGGCATAAAATATTTAACATCTTCCTCATTAAATGGTGCATTGTCACATTTTATAGAGCAGAATCTTATAAAGTACCATGACGATTCAACAAAAGTGTCCATAGTGTCTGTCTCTCTTTTGGCTCTCTCTCCACACTTTGGGCACTTTGTGTTTATAAAAGCTTCATTTGATTCTAATGGGTTGCCTGTTCCTTTAAATGTAACATCCTCTGGTAGTAAAACAGGTAACTCTTCTATATTAACTGGGACTGATCCACAATTATCACAATACACGATAGGTATAGGGGTTCCCCAGTAGCGTTGTCTTGATATTCCCCAATCCCGTAATCTATAATTTATTGTTTTTTTTGCTCCCTTTATATGTTTTATTATTGCTTCCTTTGCTGCTTCATTATCCATATCATTAAATATACCAGAATTCACTAAATAACCAGAACCGGTATAAGCAGCTTCCAGAGAATTGTTATCGGTTTTATTTTCTGGTCTAATTACTTCTATTATATCAATTCCATATTCCTTTGCGAATTCAAAATCCCTTTCATCATGAGCAGGGACACCCATAATTGCTCCTGTTCCATATTCCATGAGTATGAAATTTGCTATGTATAAAGGGATATTCTTGTTGTTAGCTGGATTGACTCCATAAAAACCTGTAAAAAAACCTTTTTTTTGCTTATCAAAAGAATTTATTTGGGTATTTAAATCTTTATCAATGTCTTCGATAAATTTTTTTATTTCATTTTTATTTTTAGATTTACGTAAAATTTTATCAACAATAGGGTGTTTTGGTGAAATTGCGATAAAGGTGGCACCAAATATTGTGTCGGGTCTTGTTGTAAATACAGTTAAATCGAATTTTAAATCTTCTACGGTAAAATTAATTTCAGCACCTATTGATTTTCCAATCCAATTTCTTTGCATATTAAGGACTCTTTCTGGCCAGTCAGTTAGTTTTGTCATATCTTCAAGGAGTCTATCTGCATAGTCGGTTATTTTAAAAAACCAGCTGTTTAACTCTTTTTGTGTTACTTCGCTCATGCATCTCCAACACTTTCCATCTTCAACCTGCTCATTAGCCAATACAGTATTACACTCTGGACACCAATTGACAGAGGTTTTTTTCTTATAGGCAAGCCCTCTGTTAAACATTTCAATAAAAAATTTCTGTTCCCACTTATAATATGTGGGATCACAAGTAGCAAATTCTCTTCGCCAGTCGTATGATAAACCAAGTCTTTTTAATTGTTTTCTCATGTACTCAATATTATTATAAGTCCATTTTGCTGGGTGGATGTTATTCTTAATTGCTGCATTCTCAGCAGGAAGTCCAAAGGCATCCCAACCCATTGGATGTAATACGGAATATCCTAGCATCTTTTTATAACGAGCAAATACATCTCCTATGGCATAATTTCTAATGTGTCCCATATGTATTTTACCAGAAGGGTAAGGAAACATTTCAAGGCAATAATACTTATCTTTGCCTAATATAGGTTCTGCCTCCAAAATTTTATCTTCAATCCATTTCTTTTGCCATTTTGTTTCGATTGCATGAGGATCATATTTCATGACAACTCCTTCAATATGTTAATATTAAACATTATTTTTCCAATATTATATCTATGCTTCTAAAGAGATTTATTTTTTTTATAGCATAAATATTATTATTCTTAATTATTGCAAAATTTAGCTTGTTTTCTCCTATATGCAAATTATTTATTAATATTTTAGATATGTTCTCGGGAAAAGCAGGTTTTACATATATTTTTTTATTTATTGCATCAAAGCGTAAGCCCAAAATGCCTTCTAAAAAAGGCCAAAGTCCCATAGTCTCACTCCATCCTTGGTGAGGGCAACCTACATTTTCATATATATCACCTCTAAAAACTTCACCGATATAACCTAAGGCGTTGTCATAGGTATTTTTCAAAATACTTTTTAATAAATAATAGCCCTCCTCATTGAAATTATATTTATAATCAGCCAAAGACAACCACCCTGAGAATAAGGGCCAAACATTACCAGCATGATAAAGTGTTGGGTCATATAGTGGATCATATTCGTTGATAATTCTTGCTCCCCAAGGAGTCACTATATCAGGACCATTTATGTTATTTAGATTTGTTAGCGCACGATTTGCATCTGTTACTTTAAAAATAAAACCAACCGATGGCATTATTGTTAGGTTCAACCCATATGTGCCATCAGGGTATTTTCTATGATTATAATAACCCTTTTCATTCCAATACAACTCTAGAGACTCTTTTGCCTTATCGATAAGAGATATGGCGATATTTTGTCTTTCTTGGTCTTTTAATTGGTATGATAGATACTCCATATCTTGTAAAGCCTTTAAATATAGTGAAGCAAGATAAAAAGTTGTGTGTCCTTTACTAATTTGTCCCTCAGCAAGAGGTCCACCTTCTACCCAACCGTGTCCTTCAAAATTATCAATTAAACCATCGCCATCATAATCTGTTTTTATCATATAGTCAAAGGCTTTGGTAATTGAGGGATACATATCTTCGATGAATCCTATATCACCTGATATATCAAAATATCTCTTTAAAGCAATAATGTAGAGAGGGGTAGAGTCTGCAGCAGCATAAAAGTATCTTTCCTTTTCCCAGTTTTCTCTGCCCATTACTTCAACAGATGTTGTTAATTCATGCATAATTTTGCCATCATTTCTTTGATATTTTCTGAGTAAAAGGAAGTTACTTTTTATTTTTTCCCATTGATTTAATATTGAGAGAGGAAAACTCATCCATAAAAAATCTCTACCAAAATACCATGCAAACCCGGGTCTTCCATTGTTAGCTGCAATTGTCCCTGAACCAGCAATTTTTTCAGAAACATTAAAACCAGCCACATAACCAGAGCCCACCCCTGGTGTTTCTATGTATGTTTTATCTGCACCAATCATCGCCCATTTAATGGTATCTTCTAATTTGTTACTATCAGAGGTGTTCCCATAAATTTTAAAGTTTGGGAAAGCTCTTAGATTTTCCAAATTGTTTTTAATAGAATTCTTTAAAATGTTAGTTGGGCTTGATAGCCCAATTTGGAGTAGTTTTTCTGATTCCTCTGGAGATACACCCGCTATTATAACATATGTGTTATTTGAATCTAATTTTTTAAATGTTATTTCTCCATATCCATTTTCTTTAATTACCATATCAGTTTCAACATTAGATGATATAAGTACTCTTTGTTTCCCTAGTCGTTCGAAAGATAGTGCTTTATAGTTGTTGTTCTCATAAATTTTGGTTTCTATCTGCTCAAGCGAATCAATTTCAATTGGCCAATTGGCTCTTAAAGTGGACATAAATTTAAATTTAATGGGGTTATTCCCATGCCTTTTTGTTATTTTTATAATAAAAATTGGCCGGCTAAAATCAGGATAATAAGTTAAAATGTAATCGTCGAAAGTTATTTCACTGAATGCTGGAGTGATTTTATATTTTAATGGTATCAATCTTTTTTCGTTTTCATATGTTACTTCAATGTTTGAAATTAATTGATAAGGTGGACTCCATATTTCACCTCTCCCATCCTCAAAACCAGCAAAAAATATTCTTCTGCCAGCTATATCGAAAAAATTATTTTCATTAGCCACTCTTGTTAATTCTGGTAAATCTGACGAGTATAAATTTAAACCTGCAAAAGTTAATATTAACACTAATATTAAGATAATAAACCTCATTTTAACCCCCTAATATACACATATATACACAATATTAAAAATCATCGGAATTATATTATATTTTGGTATATAACTTCAAGTGTTACTTATCTTTTATGTTATATAGACTAAAATTAAAAAGGCATTTGTAATAAATATTAATATAGCTAGTTTTTAACATAAATGACTCAGTATATAATGAACTAAATTTTATATGGTTAGTCACATACTTATGAAGATTACTATCGAAATAAATTAAAGAGAGGGATAGGAAATATGAAGATAGCTATGGTTTCAAATCCATATGTGGACGTTCCCCCAGAGAAATATGGTGGTATTGAACAAATTGTATATTTATTAACAGAGGGCTTAAATAAAAGAGGCCATAATGTGCATTTATATGCCACTGGTAAATCAAAAAGTGCTGGTAAGTTAAAATATTTATATGAAAATGCTGTTTGGCCTATTGATTATAGAGTTGGAGCTGATCACTATAGTTTTGCTTTTGAAGATATTTTGAAACAAGGTGATTTTGATATAATTCATTGTCATGATGCATTAGCCCTACCTTTTACAAGATTTGTTAAAAATATCCCATGTGTTCATACCATTCATCATGTGAGAGATGAATCAATATCAATAATTTACAAAAATTTTCAAAATATTCATTATATAACCATCTCTGACTATCAAAAGCAAAAAGAAATTCTACTAAGAAATGTAAAAACTATATATCATGGCTTAGACATAAAAAACTTTATACCTAATCTTCATCCTAAAAATTATTTGGCATTTCTTGGTAGAATTAGCAAGATTAAGGGTTTGCATAATGCAATAACAGTTGCTAAAAAGTCTGGTAAAGAACTTTTTATAGGTGGCCCTGTGCATTGGGTAGATGAAAAATATTTTAACGAAGAAATAAAACCTTCTATCGATAATAGTCAGATTAAACACTTAGGCGATTTAGACTTAAAAGAAAAGGTTTGTCTATTAAGAAATGCTTTAGCTACATTATTTCTTATAGAATGGAATGAACCCTTTGGGCTTGTAATGGTTGAGTCTATGATGTGTGGGACTCCTGTTATAGCATTTCCTAAAGGTTCGGTTAACGAAATAATAGAATATGGAATTACTGGATTTATAGTAAATAGTTTAGAAGAGGCAGTTAATTTAATAAAAAGTGATAAACTGAAAGATTTTGATAGAAAAAGGTGTGCCGAGAGAGCAAGAGATCGCTTTAGTCATGATAGATTTATAAGTGAACACGAGCAGTATTATGAGGAGGTTGTAAAAGCAGTATGTACCCACTAAAAAAGAAATCTTTATTTTTTCAACCTGATTTTTTTTCTCTTTGGTTGGGACAGGCTATTTCTCAGCTGGGAGATGGCTTGAACAGAGTGGCCTTATTTTGGTTTGTTTATAAACTAACAGGTAAAGCTTCAGCAATGGCTGTTATAGGTATTCTGCAGACTGTTCCTGTATTGTGTGTTAGCTTATTAGCAGGCCCATATCTTGATAGGTTTAATAAAAAATATGCAATGATAATTATTGATTTGTGTAGATTCCTATTGATGACAGCAGTGCCTATTTTATATCATTTTAATCTGTTAAATTTTATTATTTTATGCGCATTAGTATTATTTATATCCTGTTTTTCTGTCTTGTTTGGGCCTGCATTAACGTCAACTATACCGTTTATTGTATCCAAAGAGAGGTATAGAGAAGCAAATGGCTTAATTCAATCAACTGGGCAGTTGGGTATGATTTTTGGCCCAGCCTTATCTGGATTGTTGATTCCAATATTATCAGCCCCTAATATTCTTTTTATAGATGCTATAACATTTTTAATATCGGCAATATGTATAGTGCCGTTGACTTATAGCCAAGACAAATCTAATTCTAATAAAGTGAATTTGATCAAGGATGTAAAAGCAGGGTTGGAATTTATATTTAATAATAAGAATGTCTTTAACACTTTATTATCTATCTTTGTATTTAATTTTTTCATAACATCTCTGCCTATTATATATTCTTTTTTATCAAAAAATATTTTGGAAGATGGATCAAAAGGAATGGGCTTTCTTATGGCGGGCTTTGGAGTTGGTGCGTTATTAGCATCTCTAATTAATGGATATATTAAAATGCCGATTAATGAGCAAAGAATTATTAAGCTATTATTACTTCTTATAGGATTTACATTTATAGTTGTTTCAAAATATTTCTTTTTAAGATATGCATTAATTGCATCAATACTGATAGGTGTTTGTGCAGCCACTATAACAATAAATTATGTAACTTTAATTCAAATACAAACCCCCAAATATATGTTAAGTAGAACATTTACTAGTTTTGCGATGCTAATTCATATAGCAACAGTCATAGGTATGTTCGCAACTGGGTATATGCTGGATTTCAAAGGTGTTATAACAACTTTACATATCTTTGGTATAATTATTATTAGCTTAACAGGTCTCCTAGTAGTTAAATATGAAATGTTTAACAATTATTATAAGATATTATCTTGTTTAAGCATATTTAGTAGACAAATAAAAATCTATATAAGTCAATTAATTGAAAAAACAGCTATCTACCTTAACAGCAGGGGTTATGACATATATATAATAAAAGATAACAAGCAAGGGGTAGTCGAAGACAGTATAATAGTTAATAACTTGGATAAGTTTAAATTTATTAAGTCTATAAACATTTTGAAAGAAAGAGTATATTGTTCTTGGAATGCTATTAAAAAAGGCCTTTATAAGGAGCTCTTAGATGATAGAACAGGGGCTATAATGGGGATATCCTATATAATGTTTGTAATATTAGTATTTATTTTATAATGAAGCCAAACTAGACTTTAAATAAAGTATGTATGTTCTCTCTTATATGATTTAAATGGGCAATATTGTTCATTTTAATTAATCATAATATTAAGTATTATTTATTGATCTTTTAATCTAATAAAACTAGTTTATTACATAATTTATACTATTATGTTAATAGATATTTATTTATATTTAACTATACTATAAATATATTTAATTATGTTTGATGTAAGCAAATATAAAGAAAATTTAAAAACAGAAATTTTTGGCAGGAAGATTGTTATTTTAGATACAGTAGGTAGTACAAATGATGATGTATCTGCTTTTTATGAATACAATGGATTAGTTCTTTTAGCAAATAGACAATTAAATGGAAGAGGCAGAATGGGAAGAACTTGGCATTCTGATGATATAGATAATTTATATTTTTCATTTATAATTAACAATTTGAAACTAACAGATATAACGTCTGTTGCATTGTTTGTATCCTTTAGCTTATATGATGTGTTAAAAAAATTTGGGTCTTTTAAAATAAAATGGCCTAATGATATTGTAATATCTAAAAGGAAAGTCGCAGGAATCCTCATTGAAACTAAAGTTTTAGATAATAAATTATTGTATGCTGTAGTAGGAATTGGCGTTAATGTCAATTCTAAAAATTTTCCAGAAGAAATATCAAATTTAGCTACATCAATTTTTTCAGTCTACAAAAATGAAATTTCTAAAGAAGAATTATTAGCTAATTTTTTTAATACTTTTGAATTTTATCTATTAACATATCTAAAAAGTAATATTAAAATAAACATTGTAGAGAGGTGGAGGCAAGCTTCTGAAAATATAAATAAAATAATTAAGATAAAAACAGCAGAAAAAGTAGAGGAGGTCATTGAGAGAGGTATTGATGAAGATGGAGCTTTAATTGTAGAGAACATGGCAGGTAATAGAAAAAAACTATATTACGGAGATATTTTAAATGTTAATGGCTGTTGATATTGGTAATACTCAAATAACAATAGGTGTTTTTGATAAAGAAAAGCTAGTTTTTCATAATCGTTTTTCCTCAGAAAATAAAAGGACAGAAGATGAATTGGCTGCTATGCTATTATACTTATTAGCAATGGAAAATATAAAATCAGATAGTATAAAAATGCTAATATTATCTAGTGTGGTTCCTTCTATTACTATTATGTTTAGAAGATTTTCAAAACGTTATCTAAATATAGAACCTATAATTGTTGATGTTGGTATAAAGACAGGTATTGTCTTAAGATTTGAGAATCCAAAAGAAATTGGTGCTGATAGAATTGTTAATGCTGTAGCGGTTGATAAATATTTCGGAGTCCCTGCTATTGTAGTTGATTTTGGGACTGCTACAACCTTTGATATAATAAATGAAAATAGAGAGTACATTGGGGGGATAATCACACCAGGTATAGAAACTACTGCTAACATATTACATATAAAAACTGCAAAGCTTCCTGAAGTTGAAATTACTAAAGTAAATACAGTGATTGGAAAAAACACAATCAACTCTATAAAATCTGGTATCTATTATGGTTACTTGTCCATGATTGATGGCATAATTGATAGAGTTATAGTAGAACAAAAATTTGATATTAATATTTTAAAAGTTATTGCAACTGGGGGACTAGGTGATATATTCCTGGGAGAATCTAAATACTTGAAAATTTATGAACCTTTTTTAACATTAAATGGGTTGAGGTTAATTTATGAAAAAAATCTTTAGAAAATTAACATTAACGATAGTCTTGATTTTGGTATTAGCCTCATGCTCATCCACAAATAAAATACATGATAGCGCGGAAGCACATTATAAGTTGGGTTTGTCATACTTAGATGCTAATGAAGATGCTATTGCAATGAGAGAGTTTAAAAGAGCTTTAAATATGAGTCCTAACGACCATAGGATCTATTATGCAATTGCCACTTTTTATCTTAAAAAGAATCAAATTGATATGGCTAAAGATAATGTTTTGAAAGCCATTAGTATTGATCCAGATAATTCTGAATATTTAAATACTTATGCCTCTATACTAGCCTCACAGGGAAAACAAAAAGAGGCAATAAAAGTATGGGAAAAGGTTGAAAAAGATCCAACTTATCCATCTTTAGGAGTTGTCTATTATAATATGGGCTTTGCTTCATATCAACTTCAATGGTATGATAAAGCTATAGAATATTGGAATAAGTCTATTAATGAAAATCCCAATGTAATAAGGCCCTATATTTCTTTATATCAGTTGTTTATAACATTGAACGATCTAAATAAAGCAGAGGATGTTTTGAAAAGAGGAATTAATCGAAATCCTTTATCTCCTACTTTAAAGCTGGAATTGGCAAAGTTTTATTATGAAAGAGGTTTGTTTGAAAATGCTGCAATATTGTTTAATGACATTATTGATGTTTCCCCTAATAGTGATGAAGCATCAATTGCCAGGACTTATTTGAGAAACATGGGGTTATATTATGAGTGAACAGAAAGAAATTGGGAAAATATTAAAGGAAGCTAGAGAGAAGAAGGATGTTACTTTAAAAGAAGTTTCAAAATCAACAAGGATTAGTTTATCTGTCTTGGAAATATTGGAAAAGAGTGAATATAAAAAATTGCCATCATATATACATGCTTTAGGATTTTTAAAATTATATGCAAACTATTTAGGTCTAAACTTTGAAGAATTGAAAGATATCTTCGAAAGAGAATATAAAGGAGAACTCTATAAAGAAGAGGAGGCGAAAGAAGCCCTAAATGAAGTAATAGAAAATGTAAAGAAACCTAAAAACCGTAAAAATTATATAATTGTAGTAACTGTTATATTGTGTGTAATACTTTCCTTCGTTTATTTAATAACTTATTTGGAAACAAATAATAATCCTTCCAAAATAGCAGATAAACCTGTTAATACAAAAAGTGTTCCTTTAGATATTAAAAAGGAAAATGTGACAGAAGATACCATGGATAACCAGGGGGACTCAGATAAATATTCTGTTTTATCTCCTATGGATTTAGCTAAGCAGCTAAAAGAATCTGAGCAGGAAGAAAAAGCTGAGTTAAGGTCGGTTACCTTTGAGTTTTCAGATACTTGCTGGGTACATATAAATATTGATGGCAAACATGAGATAGATTTCATTGCCGATGCAGGGTCTAATAAAATTATTGAGTTTTTGAATTTTTTTGAAATAGATGTTGGTAATGCATCAGCTATAAAGATAAAGTATAAAGATCAGACATTTACAGGCTTAGGAGGGTGGAGACAACCAGTAAAAAACTTATATTTTAGTATTGATAATAGTGGAAATTTAGTATTTTTAAAAAAATAATGGTTGTAAGTTTGTATTTTTATTATACATTAATTAGGATAAAAAAGGTATATTATGTATAATTCTTTAGGTATTATTCTTAGTGATGAACTTATAGCTTCTGAATTAATTAAAAGCCTTTCTATAGAGTATAGTGGTTTAAACATTAAAATATTGGCAGAATTTGGAAATATACATAGAATTAAAAGCATTTTCCAAAGTAATTGTTCCTATGTTGGTGTAGAGGAAATATTGAAAACTGAGTGTTTAATTATATTAACAGATATAGAACACATTATTGACAAAATCAAAAGTTATAATGGTAAGATTATTGATTTTACAGGTTATTTAAAAAATACATGTAAGAATGTATATGATATTTATGAGCCAGTTATATATATTATCAATCAATTGTTTCTAGATACTAGTAGAGTTTCTGGTAATATCTATTTGCCAGTAGCTGTGTTTGGTAAAGCAGGTGTAGAGGAATTGTTAAATCAGATGAAGAATGTATATAACTTTGTAAATAATAGAAAATCCTATTTAGGTGTAAATCTTCCCTTTAACATAGTATTTCTTGATTATTGTTCGAGTGGTGTAATAAAGAATTATGTAGCTTATATGAGAAAGCAGATTCCATCAACTTTTTCTTTAAGACTTCTTCCTGTAATGACAGGATTAATTGCTGATTTTTTCTACAATTATAATGAAGAACCAGATTTGTCTAGTGTAGAATTAATAGATGATCGTTCTGATTTTATAAATTTAATAAATGAAAAAAAAATTTTTGCAATACACAATCCTGAAACTTTCACAATAACTATAATTGCAGATTATATAAATATTATTGTTAGTCAAATTCTGAATATATTAAAAGATGAGGTTTTCATAAAATGATTTATATGGATAATATGGCTACTACGAAGCCAGATGATAGAGTTGTTGAAGCAATGCTACAATATTTAAAAGATGACTACGGAAATCCAAGTGCTCATTTCTATCCTCTNNGGCAGACAAGCATTTGAAGCTATTTTGAAAGCAAGGGAAAATGTAGCTTCGTTAGTTAACGCAGAATGTGATGAAATTATTTTTACGTCATGTGGAACCGAATCTAACAATTTGGCCATAAAAGGACTTGTAGATGGCTTAATAAATAAAGGTAAAACTCATATTATATTAAGCGAAATAGAACATTATTCGGTGCAAAATTGTGTAATTAAGCTTCTAAATCATGGCTTTACTTCTACTAAATTAAGGGTTGATAATCAAGGTTTCATAGATTTAAATGAACTTAAAGATAGTATAAAAGAAAAGACAGGTCTTGTTACAATTATGCATGCAAATCCTGAGATTGGGACAATTCAAGAAACCTCAAGAATAGGGGAAATATGTAAAGAAAAGAATTTACTTTTCCATGTTGATGCTGTTGCAAGCTGTGGCCATGTACCTATTGATGTTAAAAATTTTAACTGTGATTTGTTGAGTATATCTGCTCAGAATTTTTATGGTCCTAAAGGTGCAGCGGCATTATATGTTAGAAAAGGTATATTTTTGAATCCTCTATTTGATGGAGGATTTCAGGAAAAGGGTGTAAGGTCTGGCAGTGAAAATGTTCCTGCAATCGTTGGTATGGGTCAGGCATCTGCTATAGCTAAAGAAGAAATGGCAAATTATACAGAAAGGATGATTCTATTGAGGGATAAACTAATAAAGGGTTTAGAGAACCAAATAAAGTATCTACATTTTACTGGAGATCTGAAGAAAAGATTACCAGGGCATGTGAGTTTCTGGATTGAGCATATTGAAGGAGAATCTATATTGTTATGGTTAGCATTAAAAGATATTTGTGCAGCCAGTGGTTCTGCTTGTTCTTCAAATATTACGGGAGAAGACGAAAGGGATTTAAAGGCTTCCCATGTCTTAACGGCAATTGGAGTACCTAGTGATATATGTGCAGGTTCAATTACTTTTTCTCTTTCGAAATATAATACAGAGGATGAAGTAGACTATGTTTTGAAAATATTTCCAGAATTAGTAGAAAAATTGCTTGAAATGTCGCCATTTTACGAAAAACAAGGAGGTAAAAATTGAAGGGACCTTATAGTGACAAAGTAATGGATCATTTTATGACGCCAAGAAACATGGGCGAGATTGCTGACGCAAATGGTGTTGGCTTGGTAGGTAATCCTGCCTGTGGCGATGTAATGAAATTATTTTTAAAGATCAACGATAATGGTGTTGTTGAAAATGTAAAGTTTAAAACATTTGGTTGTGGTGCTGCTATTGCATCTAGTTCAATGGCAACTGAGTTGATTAAAGGTAAGAAAGTTGAAGAAGTTATGGAATTAACAAATCAAGCAATTATAGAAGCTCTTGGAGGCTTACCTCCCACTAAAATTCATTGCTCAGTAATGGCAGAAGAGGCAATTGAAGCAGCATTGAAAGATTATTATAAAAATATAGGGAAAGACCCTAAAATCGTTGATGAAATGAAGGAAAAATTAAAAAATAAAATAAATCAATAATGGAGGAGTTATGGAATTAAAAGACAGAGTTGAAGAAGTCTTAAAAGAAGTAAGGCCTATGTTAAAAATGGAGGGGGGTGATGTAAAACTAGTTGATGTTTCTGATGAAGGCATTGTTAAAGTCCAATTAACAGGAGCTTGTGGTTCATGTCCTTTTAGTACAATGACTTTAAAGCATGGTATAGAGGTAAAAATAAAAAATACTATTCCAGAAATTAAAGAGGTGGTTGCAGTTTAATAGGGATTCTAATATAATATTCTCTTATGACTCAGAATCAAAAGAGAATAGTTAATCCTTATAAATATTTAGTAAATACTTTTCTGAGTTTAATTCTAATAGGGGCTATATTGTTATATAGTCCCTTTGTTCGTTTTGATGGAGAATTACATTTAATAGATGCAATTTTTACCTCAACATCTGCCGTATGCGTAACAGGATTAACTACAGTTAATGTTTCTGATTTTAGTTTTATTGGGCAAATTGTTATATTAATGCTTATTCAATTGGGAGGGCTTGGGATAATGTACCTGTCATCAGTATTATTTTTATTTTTGAGAGGACAGTTATCATTTAGCCAACGACTTATGTTTTCAAAATATCACGGTACTTATGAATATTATAATATGGAGCAAATTTTACCAATAATACTCGCATATACCTTTTCTGCAGAGATCATTGGTGCATTTTTTTTATTTTTTGGTTTTTTTATGGAGGGCGCAAGTTTCTGGAAGAGTATTTACTTTGGAATTTTTCATTCCATATCAGCCTTTTGTAATGCTGGCCTATCTCCAATAAATACAAGCATAGTTGGATTAAATCCAATAGTTAAAATTACAATAATGTTTTTAATAGTTTTAGGTGGACTTGGTTTTTATATTTTTTATGATGTTTATATGTATTATAAAGAAGATTTAAAATTAAGATTACATACGAAAGTTGTTCTACTGACAACTATTGCACTTATTTTAATTGGAGCATTCGGTTTATTATTCTTAGAAAGAGGGAAATTAGCTATTATAGATGCTTTTTTTCAGTCAATAACAGCAAGGACAGCAGGTTTTAATACAGTAGATCTTGCAAAGCTAACTAACGAAAGCAATTTTCTGATAATTTTTTTGATGATTATTGGGGCATCTCCAGCTTCCACTGGTGGCGGAATAAAGACATCCACAGCCTTTGTTGCTTTTTTTACAATATATACAGTATTGAAGGGTAAGTTTTATTTCGTAATATTTAAAAGAAGAATTCCTACAGAAACAATAATGAGGTCTTTTTCTTTGACTTTATTATATTTATTTGTGCTATTCATTGGTACTATTCTTATCCTAGCAACTCATAATTTTAGTCTTTTAGATTCTGCCTTTGAGGTAACGTCAGCTTTGGGAACGGTTGGTCTATCCTTAGGGATAACAAAGGAATTAAGTTATATAGGTAAAATTATTATTATTTTATGTATGTTTTTAGGTAGAGTTGGGCCTGCTGCTCTTCTACTTATGATGATAAATAAGGAAAAGATGGATAAAATTATCTATCCAGAAGAAAAAGTATTATTGGGGTAATCTATGAAAAAACAGGATGTTGCTGTAATTGGTCTTGGGACATTTGGTGAAGAATTAGCGTTAAAATTATCTGAAATGGGGCATAATGTTTTAGCTGTTGATTTAGATGAAAAAAAAATAAATGAAATTAAGGATAAAGTTACTGAAGCTGTTGTTGCCGATGCCACTGATATTGAGGTGTTAAATGAATTAAAATTAAACACTTTTACTTTAATAGTATTAGCTATGAGCAGTAATTTTGAAAGTATAGTGCTTACTTTAACACTATTAAAAAAATTGGGTGCTGAAAAGGTATATGTGAAAGCCAATACAGACATTCAGTCAGAAATATTGTTAAAAATAGGAGCTGATAGAGTAATATTAACAGATAAAGAGGCTGCACACGATCTAGCTATTAAGGTAAGTTTACCTAATATTTATGAAGTTTTAGAAATTGATGAAAAAATTAATCTTATAGAAATAAAAATACCTTCAAATATGGATGGTAAAACGTTAAGAGAATTAGATCTCAGAAAAAAGTATAATATAAACGCTTTTATACATAAAAAAACTGATGGCGAAGCACATTTGATAACAGATGCTTCAATGCAGTTGCATGAAGGCGATATTCTCCTTGTTGCAGGAGATAAAGATAAAATAATAGAAGCTTTCTCTTAGTATTAAGTAGCGAGATTTAATATTAATTCACTACTCTTTTAAAGAAATAGGTAGTATAGCGTAATCTTTTACAAAACAAGTAAATCAAGTTTTGATATTTAATATGTAAAATATACAATACTGAAAACTTCATATGCCAAAAATATAAATAGGCATCCAAATATAGCTGTTCACTTATGTAAACTATTCCATTGAATTCAAGGTAAACAATTATGGTTATATAAAGATTTAAAATTTATTTAGAATTAACTAATTTATAAATTCTTGGCAAATTAATAAGTGAATTATAGAAGTTGTATAATATTCTTATTATAATATCTTCATTAGAATAGTGTATCTATTATGAAAATTGTAAACAAATTTATTAAGTATTTATCTAAGCATGATGAACTGTTTATGTTATCAGTCAGTATAGTTATAGGCATCTTAGCTGGATGCGGAAATATTTTCTTTAGATATTTAATAGGGCTTTTTCAAAAGTTGTTTTATGGTTCTTCAGATGAAAAAATATTGTTTGTTCTAACCCAAAAACCAGTATATAAAATATTACTTATTCCGGCAATATGGGGATTAATAGTCGGATTAATAACAATACTATTTACTACTGCCAAAGGTCATGGAGTCCCTGATGTTGTTAAAGCAGTTATATTAAATAAAGAAATTTCACCAGTTGTAGCTTTAATAAAATCAGTATTATCTGCTATTACTATAGGTTCATGAGGTTCAGCAGGTATAGAAGGACCAATTATTCAGATTGGAGCCGCTTTAGGCTCTGGGAAAGGGAAGTTATTGCGTCTTTCGAGAAATAAAATAAAAACAGTTTTGGTCTGTGGAGCCTCCGGAGGATTGGCTGCGACATTTAATGCTCCTATGGGTGGAGCAATGTTCGCATCTGAAATAATCGTTGGTGAGTTTACACTTAAAACATTTTCCCCAATAATTGTTTATTCTGTTATAGCAACTGTCATATCAAGGGCGTACTTTGGCAACAATGTAACTTTCGAAGCCTATCTTTATCATTTTATAAATCCAATTGAATTAATTTTTTATGCTATCCTGGGTTTTTTCACTGCACTAATTGGAGTATATTTTATAAAAATATTTTACAATTCTGACGAATATTTTGAGCGTTTAAAAATACCTAACTATTTGAAACCAGCATTAGGTGGGTTGTTACTAGGTATTTTAGCTTTATTTTCTAGGAGAATTTTAGGAGTAGGTTATACTACTATAGTGGACATCTTAAATGGGAATTTAACATTAATTACTCTTTTACTTATGATAGTCTTTAAAATTGTAGCTACTTTATTTTCACTGGCTTCTGGAGGCTCAGGGGGGGTATTTGTACCTTCTCTTTTCATAGGTGCTGCGACAGGCGGATTTTTTGGTAATTTGCTATATTATATTTCCAACTGTTGTCGCTGGAAGTGGTGCTTATGCTCTAGTTGCAATTAGTGCTAAGCTAACTTCTACTATGAGAGCTCCAATTACTGCGATATTAATCATATTTGAAATCACCCAAAGTTATGAAATAATTCTTCCTTTAATGATTTGTACAATAATATCAAATGTTATATCAAATATTTTATACAAGGAAAGTATAATTAGTTATCCCTTGACAAAGGAAGGCATTAAAATAAAAAAGAGTTACGAAGAAAGTATATTAGAAAATATAAAAGTTAAAGATGTTATGCTGAAAAAAGGTATTTTAACTTTTAAAAAGAATACGCCAATCCAAGAAATTGTAGATATAGCAAATAAACTCTCGAGTATAAATATAGAACAATCTGATGATAAAAAATTGTCTGGTTCGCTATTCTTTAATTTCCCAATTATTGATGATGAAAATAATCTTGTTGGCGTGTTGGTGTTAGATGATATAAAAGCCGTTATTTTTAAGAAGAATCTAGACACCTGTTTAGTTGCTAGTGACATTTGTAATAAGAGAGATTTTGCATATGTTTTCCCTGACGATACACTTTCCGTTGCAATGGCAAAAATGGGATTAAGAGATTTGGGTGCGATTCCTGTCGTGGAAAAAATTAATAATAAATTAAAATTAGTTGGTTTACTTAGGAGAGGAGATATTATATTAGCATATAATAGATCATATAATAACATAAATCAAAAATATTAAAAACCAAATTATTTTATAGTAATAGAGAATCCCAGAGGATTAATATTGCTAAAAATAGATATTTTAGATTTTTGTTGTTGAATTGAGAAATTACTTTATAAATAAGCAATAATATGTTAAAAAATGATTTTAAAGATAAGGGCTAGCTTAAAAAAGAACTTTTTAAACCACGTAGTATAAAATTTTATTATATATTTAATAATTATGGAAATATTGACTGATTATATAATTTTAAGTGTTGCTATATTGTTATTACTAGCAGTAATATCTAGTAAAGTTTCTGATAAATTAGGTATTCCAACGCTTCTCATTTTTCTTTTTATAGGCATGTTGGCAGGTTCGGAAGGAATAGGCAGAATAAATTTTGATAATCCTCGACTTGCTCAATCTCTGGGTGTTTTATCTTTAATTTTTATACTTTTTGCAGGTGGTTTTGAAACAAAATGGGAAGATATAAAACCAGTTTTATTTAAAGGAGTTGTTCTGTCAACTTTAGGAGTCCTTATAACATGCCTTTTAGTTGGATGTTTTGTTGCATTAATCCTAAATTTTTCACTGACAGAATCAATGCTTTTAGGTGCTGTTGTTTCTTCAACTGATGCAGCTGCAGTTTTTGCTGTTTTGAGATCTAAAAAAGTTGGTCTTAAGGGTCAATTAAAATCTCTCCTTGAATTTGAATCGGGCAGCAACGACCCCATGGCAGTTTTCCTTACAGTTGGTATTATTATGCTGTTAAAAAATTCAGATAGCTCAATTGCCAGTCTTGTCCCTATGTTTATTCAACAAATGATTTTTGGCGCTATTTTGGGTTATTTTATGGGAACAGTTACTATCTTTCTTGTTAACCATGTTAATCTATGGTACGACGGTCTTTATCCAGTTTTAACAATTTCATTGGTTCTTTTAACATATGCTATAACCGAATTATTAGGAGGCAATGGATATTTAGCAGTGTATATAAGTGGTATTGTTATGAATAAAAATTCATTTATTTATAAGAGAACTTTGATGAGATTTCATGATGGATTAAGTTGGCTTATGCAAATAACTATGTTTTTAACATTAGGTTTACTTGTATTTCCATCTCAGCTATTATCGATTTCGTTGGCTGGTTTCCTTATTTCTGCAATATTAATGTTTTTAGCTAGACCAATAAGCGTGTTTGTAACAATGGCCTTTACAAGGATGAAATTCAATGAGAAAATAATAGTCTCATGGGTTGGCTTACGAGGAGCTGTCCCTATTGTTTTAGCTACCTTCCCTCTTTTAGCGGGAATATCAAATGCTGAGATTATTTTTAATATAGTTTTTTTTATTGTTTTAACTTCTGCAATATTACAAGGCACAACAATACCTATGGTTGCAAAATGGCTTAAAGTAGATATTCCTATAACATTGAAATCTAGGTACCCCGTTGAATTTGAACCAATATATGGCTTAGAGTATGAAATGATAGATATTGAAGTTCATGAAAAATCTAATGTAGTTGATAAAAGAATACGAGACATCCCATTTCCTAAAGGGACTTTAGTATTGTTAATTAGAAGAGGTGAAAAATATATTGTTCCAAATGGTGAAACAAAAATAGAAGATGGAGATATAATGCTTGTACTTGTTAATAAAAAAGAGCTACCAAAAGTATATTCTATTGCATAATTAGCAATTATACAAATATATTTATGATAAATTGTATGCAAAGCATGTGTATTTACAAGAAAATATAAATTAGTAATATATTTTTTTTGAATTTTAAACTATAAAAGATTTTATAAATAATTTTGGTCTAAAATTTCTAAATAGCAAAAACTAAATGGAAAGTTTTCTATTAAATATAGCAGTTTTACTCTTTGTTGCAGTTTTTGTTCTTTTAATATGTGCAAAAGTTAAAGTACCAACAATAATTGGTCTCTTTATTACTGGTGTTTTAGCCGGCCCACATTGCCTGAAGCTAATTAGCAATCCTGAAGAAATAAATATGCTAGCTGATATTGGGGCTATACTGCTCTTATTTATTATAGGTCTGGAATTTTCACTGGATAATGTGGCAAAATTTAAAAAAATTTTTTTTATAGGTGGCTTCTCTCAGATACTGGTAACGTTAGGAGTTATGTTTATTACAATGAAATTACTGGGTAATCCAAATAATGTTTCTATATTTTTTGGCTTAATAGTGAGTTTAAGCAGTACAGCAATTGTTTTTAAAATATTGCAGGAGAAGGCTCTTGCTACAAGTCCAATTGGTAATATATCAACAGCAATATTAATATTTCAAGATATAATGATTGTTCCTATAATGTTTTTAATTCCTCTTCTTTCAGGTAATGTTGCTTTTGCACCAAAAGAGATTGTTCTTGTCATATTAAAAGTAGGAATAGTTATCGCTTTAATATTTTTTTTGTCTCGTTTGTTAGTCCCTCGATTACTTTATCAGATTGCAAAATCACGTAGTCGAGATTTATTTTTGCTGACTATAATTTGTATATGTCTTGTAATCGCTGCTCTTACAGCAAAATCTGGTCTTTCACTAGCATTTGGTGCATTTATAGCTGGTTTAATTATATCTGAATCAGAATATGGTAATTATGCAATAAGCAATATAATGCCATTTAAAGATCTATTTTCAAGTTTTTTATTCATTTCTATAGGCATGATTCTAAATATAAATATTTTTGTAGTTCATTTAACTAATATCATGATAGTGACTGTGATAATAATAATAATAAAAGCAATTTCAACATTTATTGTAATATACTTTCTGAAGTATCCATTAAGAATTGGTATAATTGTTGCTTTTGCTATATCTCAGGTGGGGGAATTCTCTTTTGTACTATCTAAAATGGGATTAGATTCACATCTTATTGATGAAAATATTTATCAATACTTTATATCTGCAGCAATTCTTACAATGGCCTTAACACCAATTTTATTTGATCTTTCATTCAGATTTGCGGAATTTTTACAAAGTAAAGTAAAAAATATCCATAGTATTATACCTGAATCTGTTTCAACGTTTAAAGAGCATATTATTGTAATCGGATATGGTTTAACAGGTAAGTTTATTGTTATTAGTGCAAAAAATCTAAAACTTCCTTATGCAATTATTGAGATGAATCCTGAAACAGTTAAAAAAGAACTGAAAAAAGGTGAGCCAATATTTTATGGTGATGCTACGAATATTGATACATTGAATAATGTAAATATTAGAGAAGCTAAATTAGTGATTGTGGCCATATCAGATATATTAGCTACAAGAAATGTAACTAAAACAATCAGGACAATGAATAAAACAGTTTATTTAATAGTAAGAACACCATTTGTCTCGGAGACATCTATTTTAAAAGAATATGGTGCCAATGAAATCATCCCTGCAGAATTTGAGACTTCAATTGAGATTTTAGTGAGGGCTTTAACTCGTTTTTTGATACCAGCAAATGAAATCAATAAAATTGTAGAAACATTAAGATCAAATAATTATAAGATGTTAAGAGAACTTGATGGTACTCAATTAACTTTTAATGAGTTAAATATTAATCTACCTGAAATTGATATAGTTTCTTATAAATTAACAGAGAGTTGGCCACATTTAAATAAAACTATTGGTGAAATAAACTTCAGAAAGTTATTTTCACTTACTATAATTGCTATTATGAGGCATGAAAAGCAAATTATTAATCCTTCTGCAGATGAATTTCTTTATAAAGATGATATAATTATTGTCATGGGTCCAAAAGATAAAATAAAAAATTTTATTAAGGATTCTTAGTTATTTCTCTACCTTTATTAAAACCTTTTATATTTAAAGAGGATGTATTCTTTGGTACCCTATTTATTATGGTGTTTTCCCATATTGAATAGGAGAATGGTAAAAATACTGATAAAGCTCCTAGGATAATTGAGCTTATAACTCTAGGGTTTCCAATAGAGAGGGCTAGTTCAAGTGCATCAAATTGGTAGGCTTTTGTAAATCTTTTTATACCATCTTCTATTAAACTATTAGGATACGCTGCTTTTCCTGAAGTGACAGAGAGAGGATAAATAACTTGGGTGTTTAGTAATAGCATGGTTCTGTTATTTATATATTCCATATATCTCAAAAATTCCATTTTTTCAAAAGATATAATAAAATCTGCAGCCCCCTCTGAGATTATTGGAGCGTACACTTTGTTGCCAATTCTTATATGACTAACAACAGCACCACCTCTTTGAGACATCCCATGTATTTCATTTTTTTTTACATCATAATTTGACAGTAGCGCAACTTCTGATAAGATATCACTAGCCAATATTATCCCTTGTCCGCCAACTCCAACCATAAGTACATTAGTCATCATTTGTAGTATACTCCGAAATTGCAGAAAATTTGCACACTTTTACACATAGTGTGCATCCTGTACATAATGTTATATCTATGGAAGCCTTATTTTCTTCAATATTAAATGATATTGCAGGACATCCCAGTTTTAGACAGAGTTTGCACCCAGTGCATTTATCCCATTCAATAGAGTGAGGATTTGAAATTACTGATTTATCAGCATAAAGGCATGCTTTGGTTGTTATTATTAAACTTAATTCGTCTTTATTGGTTTCTTCTTTTAAAATAGTGATGCATTTTTCAACATCTGTTGGGTCAACAGTGGTTATATTTTTTAAACCTAGTGCTTTAGCTAATTCTATAAAATTTAATTTGTAAGTGGATTCACCTTTCAGTGTGATGCCTGTTGCTGGATTGTCCTGATGGCCTGTCATTGCAGTTGTTCGGTTATCCAGTATGATTACAGTTGAACAACCTTTATTGTAAACAGCATTTATAAGTCCATTTATTCCAGTATGTAAAAAAGTTGAGTCACCAATAACTGCAACAGCCTTTTTTGAATAATTACCATCAGTGGCTTTGTCTATGCCATGAGCCATAGAAATACTAGCACCCATACAAATACAGGAATGGATAGCATTAAGTGGTGATAGATATCCAAGGGTGTAGCAACCAATATCACCTGTAACAAACAATTTGAGCTTGCTTATGGCATAAAATATACCCCTATGGGCACAACCTGCGCAGAGATTTGGAGGTCTGGCTGGTAAATCATTGTATATATTTTTAGTTGTTTTTTTGTTTTTTAAGAAAATATTTTTTATAATATCTGGAGACATTTCTCCACAAATTGGTCTTTTAGGAGTTCTAACTGTTAATCCTTCAGCTCTTAATTCACGTTCTAAAAAAGGATCTAACTCTTCTATGATATATACATCTTTAACTTTAGTTAGAAATTCGTTGATTCTTTTTATAGGAAGTGGATAAACTGCAGCAAGTTTGAATATAGAAGCATCTGGAAATACTTCTTTGACATATTGATAGATTATACCCGAACATATAAATCCTAGATTTTTGGAATTGAGTTCTGTTTTATTTATTTCTGCAGTTTCAAAAAAAATTTGCAGTTGCTTGAGGCGTTCTTCAACAATTATATGTTTCTTTTTTGCATTGGCTGGAACCATAACCCATTTGTCAGGATTTATTTCAATATTTCCTTCCTTTGTTATTTTTTGCTCTTTTAATTCAACCTTTGATTTACTGTGTGATAACCGTGTAGTTGACCTTATTAAAACAGGGCATTCAAACTTTTCTGAAATTTCAAAGGCTTGGATTAAAAATTCTTTTGCTTCCATACTGTCAGAGGGCTCCAACATTGGAAGTTTTGAAAACATTGCGTAATGTCTGCTATCCTGTTCATTTTGAGAACTATGCATGCCAGGATCATCACATACAATAATTACAAGACCCCCATTAACACCAGTATAACTTAATGTCATTAAAGGATCAGCTGCCACGTTGAGCCCTACATGTTTCATACATGTCATTGCTCTTTTACCAGCAAGTGACGCACCTGCTGCAACTTCTAAAGCAACCTTTTCATTAACCGCCCATTCAGCATAAATTAATGGATAATTTCGGAGATTTTCAGTAATTTCAGTGCTAGGAGTTCCAGGATATGAACTTACAACTTTAACATTTGCCTCATAAGCACCCCTGGCAAAGGCTTCATTTCCGCTTAGAAGTGTGATCATTATTCCTGCCAGTTTTCTAATAATGACAATAACTGGCTAGTAGTATACTCTTTTTTAAATGAATTTATTTCTTCATTAGTAATTTTATTGTCGGCTAATATGTTTCTGTAAGCCCAGAGACTTTTTAAATTGCCTTTAGTGTTAAATTGATTAGTATCTATGTCTTTGCCAATATCATATAATAAACTTATAGATAGTTCATTAAAAGTTTTATTATTTTCGAGTAGTGGTAAAGCTTTATCAGTTTTATCTAATTTAGAATATAAAATGGCCGATTTTAAGTATAAATAGTCTCTAATGCTCTTGTGTTCATTAGCTATGGAAACAAGTTTGTCAACATCATCTATTGTAAAACTGCCATTAATTACGGATATCTCATAATTGCCTAATTTGTTATAAACTTTTTTATTTTTTTTATCTAAAAAACTGTTGATTAACTGAAATGAGAAGATAATAATAATGATTATACCAATAGTGCTTAGTATAAAAATGTAATTCTTTGTTAAATATTTTTCTATTTTGTCAATTAACAAAGGGCTTGATATGTTAGTTTTTTTTGCCATTACGCTTCTCCAGTTTTTTTAAAAAGATATTTTTGTTGTTTTCTAATATGTTTTGAATTTCTTTGTCTGAAGCTCCTAAACCTAATAAAACATTATTAATTAAGTTAATAGATAAATAATCACCAGGTGAATGAAAATCATTATTAATTACACATTTACATCCAAGCTCAAGAGATTTTTTATACACATAAGCGTTAGTGTAGGAGTGCCCTTTTCTTGTTGTTAATTCCATATAGACATTATTTTTAATTGCTAATTTTATCTCTTCATCTGTTACCAATCCGGGATGCGCTAAGATATCAACACCAGCTTCAATAGCTGCTATATTAGTATTTTTTAATACAGGTTCAACAACAGTTTCACCGTGAACAAGTATTATATCGGCGCCATAATTTCGAGCTTTCTCTGATAATGTATTTATTTCTTCTGGTAAAACATGGGTTAGTTCTACACCTATTATTACTTTAAAATTTTTATTATACCTATTAAAGGATTCTTTAAATTTTAATTGGTTTTCAATTATCCACAAAAGATTTGATGCATCTGCATGATCGGTAATAGCTATGCCACAGTATCCAGCAGCTTGAGCTCTTCTTGCAGATTCTGCTGGGATTAATTCTCCATCGCTAAAAACACTATGAGTATGTAAGTCGTACATGCTAATATTTTTATATAAATATCTTAATTAAATCAATAAGATTTTTATTTTAAATTGTTTTGATATATATTATATAGTATTATAATGTGTCTAATTATCGAAATGGAGGGGTAATGAGCTTAAAAACTATATTGTTCAAACAAATTAAAAAAGTAACCGGCTTGGCAAGAAAAGAAATCAAGGAAAACATTTGGGTAAAATGTGAAAAATGCAAAGAAATTAGTTATAAAAAAGATATAACAGAAAATTATCAAGCATGCCCAGTATGTGGGTATCATTTTAAAATAAGTGGAATGGAAAAGATAAATATAATTATTGACAAGGGTTCCTTTAGTGAATTAGATAGAAATATATATTCACTTGATCCTCTTAAATTCAAAGATACTAAAAGATATTCTGATAGATTGAAAGCAGCAATGAAAAAAACTAATTTGAAGGACGCTTTTATCTCAGGATCTGCCTCTGTTTATGGTAAACCAATCCATATAGGTGCTTTTGAATTTGATTTTTTAGGTGGTAGCATGGGAAGCGTGGTTGGAGAAAAAATTGCTCGTCTTTATGAAAGAGCGTTACAAAAAAAGACCCATGTTATAACCATTAGCTGTTCTGGGGGAGCCCGTATGCAGGAAAGCATTTTATCTTTAATGCAAATGGCCAAAACAACAGCTTTATTAAAAAAATTAGAATGGGCTTCTCTTGCACACATTGCAATTTTAACACATCCGACTACTGGTGGTGTTACTGCAAGTTTTGCGATGTTAGGAGATGTAAATATTGGAGAACCTGGTGCATTAATAGGATTTGCGGGTCCACGTGTAATTGAACAGACCATAAGGCAGAAGCTACCAGATAACTTTCAAACCTCTGAATTTCTTCTTGAACATGGGATGATTGACATGGTTTTGCATAGAAAAGATTGGAGAGAGACTATAAATAAATTATTAGATTTCTATGGTAAAAAATAAATCTCCCTTTGAGGAACTTTATCAAAATAATGAATTTAAGCATCTGGATTTGTCACTTAATAGAATAATAAAAGCATTAAATGAAATTGCTTTTGATGAAAGAGATTTAGGGAAAATCATACATATTGCTGGTACAAATGGAAAAGGTTCTACTGCAAAATTTATATCTGATATGCTATTAAATGAAAATTACAATGTGGCTTTGTATACATCTCCTCACATTGATACAATTAATGAGCGTATTGTCTACAATGGTGAACCTATAAAAGATAATGAAATGAATAATCTTTTATTTGAGCTGAAAACAGTTATTGTAGAAAATGAACTATCTTATTTTGAAGCATTAACTTTTCTTGCTTTTAAGTATTTTTCTGACAAAAAACCACAGTTTTCAATTATTGAAACAGGGCTTGGAGGCAGATTTGATGCAACTAATGTTTTAAATGATAAATTACCGGTGATAACTAGCATTTCCTTTGATCATGCAGAAATTTTAGGTAAAAATATATTTAAGATAGCAGATGAGAAACTTGCTATAGTAAAAAATAATAAAGAAGTATTCATAGGTTATAATAAACCATTTATAAGAAAATATATTACACAACAATTAAATGATAGAATTTTAATTTTTGCTGATAAGATTGATAATGAATTACATTATCCTTATCCATATTGCTATAATTATATATTGGCCAAATCTATTTTCCATCATTTAATTGGGAAAAAATACAATAGTTCTTTACCAAAATTGCCTCCCTGTAGATTTGAAAGTGTTGGAAGAGTTGTTTTTGATGGAACACATACTGCAAATGGTTTACTAGAATTATTTAAAAATTTTATTGAAAAACCTAATATTATTTTTTCTTTAACAAAAGAGAGAAATTTAATTGCTTTTGTGAAAATATTGAAAAAATTTGCTAATAGCATTTACTTAACTGAAATACCTGGAAATGATCGTTCAACAAATATTGATTCTATTGACATAACTGGAATTAATTTGATAAAAAACCCTATAACTGCTATAGATTGTATGTTAAATAATAATGAAGATAGATGTATATTGATTACAGGATCATTTTATTTATGTGCTTTTTTAAGAAAATATTTGGCTATAAGAACATGAGAATAAAATTATGTTTACTAATTATTTTTTTATCTGTTTCAACGATTTTTTCTGAAATCAGAGATATTTCAGAGGTCTCTTTAGAAGCAGATAAGATTATATACAGAGATAAGAATATAATAGAAGCTGATGGAAATGTTATTATCTATTATAAAGATATGCTCCTCACTGCAGACAGTGTTCTATATAATAAAAGTAATAACAATGTGTCAGCTTATGGAAATGTGACAATTAACGATAAAGACAGTTATATAAATGCAGATAAGATTTCAATAGATCTTGATAGTAAAAAAGGTTTTATTGAAAATGGTAATGGATATTATTATCCAGATAAATATTTTAAAGCATCTAAGATGGAGAAGTTGGGGACTAATAATTATATTTTAGATAATGCAACTATTACAGGTTGTGAAGGAGAAAATCCTGACTGGTCTTTTACTGCAGGTCATGCTGAGATTGAATATGGTGAAAAATTTATAGCAAAAAACGTAAGAGCAAACATCAAGGGTGTACCGGTTTTATATTTGCCCTACCTAGCATGGCCAATAAAAATTAAAAGAGAAAGTGGTTTTTTAATTCCAGATGTTGGAAGCAGTAGTGATCTAGGATTTATTGTGACTCCAAAGTATTTTTTTAATATTGATGTAGATAAGGATGCAACATTAGGTGTGAATGTCTATTCTAAGAAAGGTGCTCAAATATTGTCTGAATTCAGATATGCTAAATCAGATAAAGAGAACATTTATATTGCAGGAGAGTTTTTGCACGACTATGATTCCGAAGCTAATAAAGATAATAGATGGAAAATAGTAAATAAAAGTAATGTTTTTTTTAATGACCAAATTGAGTTAAGATTTAATACAAATTATGTATCTGATTTTAGATATAGAAGGGATTTTGACGATTATTCTATTAATCAGATTGAGGAATATGCTGAAAATAAATATATAAATGAAGTGCGAGGTAACTATTATTCAAAATATG
Source organism: Deferribacterales bacterium UBA4806 (assembly GCA_002402635.1). Lineage (GTDB taxonomy): Bacteria > Chrysiogenota > Deferribacteres > Deferribacterales > UBA228 > UBA228. The sequence continues at coordinate 3,316 of DHGE01000128.1, read as the reverse complement.
CTGACATTTCAATGAGATACAGAGATGATATGCATTTTTATGATCTTGAAGATGGTTTTATGAAAGAACATCTTGTCAGAAAGCCAAATTTTATAATAGAAAAAAATTATATAGATGCGAAGTTGCTTAATATTGATTATGAATTTGATTACAATAATGCTAAAGCAGTGCGCAGAATTTATGAAATTGATGCTGAAGATGATGAATCAATGACAAGAGAATTTAAAAGATATCATGGTTCTGTAAAATTTTATAAACCAATTAATGTGTATTTTGGGACACTAACACCTTCATTCAGACAATTCTATACACGCTGGAGTGATTCTAACTTTGGTTATGGCAATGTTCGTGAATCTCATAGAAGTGACATATTAAAATTAGATAAACATTCTGATAGCATTGAACGATTGATTTATAATATAGATGTAAAATTGACATTAAACGATATATACAGAGATTATGGTTATTTGAAGCATTCTATTTATAATACTTTTGAATTTACAGACACCCCCCACCTGCATCAGGATGAATTGATAAAGTATCTGGAGGATGACGTAATTGATGAAGAAAATGCCTATCTTTATACACTTACAAATTATCTTACATCGGACAACTGGCATTTAAGAGTCGATATTACAAATGGTCTTGATGCATCTCATAACGACCGGATGGTTCCATTCCATGAAAAGATTAATTATGGTTATAAGAATTTTTTTACATATAATCATGAAGGGAAAATAGATTATTATGGCGATGGTATCACCTATTTTGATAATAGAATAAATTTTAATTTTAATAAATTTTATATTAATATAAGGCATCTTTTTGATAAAGAATTATTAGAATATTCAGATGATTATATTTTAGACAGGGATTTCCAATATTTGCCTGAAGAGCTTTTATTTATAAGAGATATTATTGGAGAAGAAAATACACAGCTCAATTTAACATTAGGTTTAAATATATCACGGATTAATATAGAATTTGCTATGGAAGCCTCAGAAAGGCATAATGATTTTGGAGAAAAATCTTTTACTGATCTGGATTTAAATAGATTTTCTATCAAGTCGAGTTATGTTTCAAATTGCTGGGAGTTTGGTGTTAAATACAAAAATGATAAATACGATGACATAGAGTATGATCATATAGATCGTGATACAGATCACAGTATATTATTTTTTATATCTCTCAGAGGAATAGGTAGTGGAGAAAAGAAGTTTTTGTAATATATTAATTTTTTTTATATTTATATTTCTATTTGCGAATAATATAATTCCAGCTGTCTTTACAGGAATAGGTGATGCAGTAATAGAAGATAACAATTTAAAAATAGCTGAAATTGCTGCAAAAAATAATGCCATTGAAAATTCTATATATAACTATCTGAAGAGTAAAATCTCGGAAAGCAATACTATACCGGAAATAACATCTGAATTCTTTAAATTTCTAAGATCCTATAAAATTATTTCAAGAAATGTTGAAAACTATAGAGTAACTTATACAATTGAATCAGATATTATAGATTTTGATATAGAAGAAGTCTTCCATATGGTAAAGAAACTTGTGACTTCAGCTGTTTATATTGTGAATGTAAAAGGAGATTTGGAAGATATAGAAGAAAATGAAATAAATGCTTTTGTTGATAAAAAATTTAATAATTATAATATTGAAACAAAATATGAGAGTGATTACTTATTTGCTCTGCATAACAAAGAAGATTTTGATGAGGTTATTAAGAGTTTTGCTAATAGCAAAGCTCAATATCTATTCATATTATTAATTGATTCAAATATCACGAGAATCGATCAAAAAGTGTACTGTAGAGTAGAAATATTAACTAATATTTATACAAGAGAAAGCAAAAGCAAGCCTATTAAAACAATTTCTACTTCAATAGCTGAAGATCCTAAAAAGGCACTTACTTTATCTTTAAATAAAAGTCTTGATAAAATGCTTATTTATGTTAATAACAATATAATTAAACTAAGTAAAAATAGTAATTCAATTAATAGTTTTAATATCAATTTCTTGAATTTTAATAGAATTGCTGAAGTTTATGAATTATTAAATTTTATGACTGAAAGAGGATGGGTTTCTAGTTATAATATAGGGACCTTTGGAAGAGAAAAAGTTGTTGTAGAAATAAAAACAAGCTTTTCACCGGAAGAATTGATTGAGAAGGTTTATAAATATAATGAAAATAATAATTTTGATATTGTATTAAAAAATAAGGAAATTGAATTGATATTTAAGTCTTTATGATTGAAAAAATATTGGAATATATAAAGCCAAAAAGAAAAGTTTTGTTTTTAACACATGACAATCCTGATCCAGATTCTATTTCTTCAGCTTTTGCATTAAAAAATTTATTATTTTTAATGTATAAAAAACGTTGTACCATAGGATATAGAGGGATTATAGGTAGATCTCAAAATCGAGAACTTGTCCGAGTATGTAATATAAAAATGTTTAATACTTCACTCCTAAATCCAACAAGATATGAATGCGTTATCCTTGTTGATTGCCAGCCCAATGCTGGAAATGTTTTTTTGCCAGGAAGTCGTTTGCCAGATATAGTTATTGATCACCACTATATTAGAAGTTACTCTAAAAAAGTAAAAATAAAAGATATAAGGCCAAATATTGGAAGCACATGTACAATTATAACTGAATATTATAAAAAATTAAATATACTTCCAGACAAAAATACAGCTACTTCATTATATTATGGAATGAAAACAGATACTATTGGAACGGCAAGAAGTAATACAAAACTTGATTTAGATATGATGAGCTATATAACACCTTATATATCTCTACGAAAATTATCAAAAATTGAAGAACCAGAAATACCAAAATATTATTATAAAAATTTGCTCAAAGTTCTGGAAAAAATGGAAATAATAGGAGATATAATTTTTTGTGATATAGATGAAGTGAGAAATGCTGATTTGATTGCAGAAATGTCTGATTTTTTACTCAGAATGAGAGACATTAAATGGACATTTGTTATTGGGTATGTTAACAAAATGTGCTATTTCTCTTTGAGATGTAAGCTGTCAAGAAAGATTGTTGGTGGTGTTGCTACTCAAATTACTAAAGATATTGGCTCAGGAGGTGGACATCTAAAATCAGCTGGTGGGCAAATTCCCTTATCAAATAAAGATTATAAGGATATTGTTATACTCATTAAAAAGAGACTGTTACATATATTAAATAAAGGTGAGGCTAAGGAAGAGGTCCATCAATAAAAGGGGGTAAATATGAAGTACATTTGCACAGTATGTGGTTACATTTATGATCCTGAAGTTGGAGA
>DHGE01000157.1:3125-7796 GCA_002402635.1 Deferribacterales bacterium UBA4806 | reverse complement strand
GCAAAAAATATTTCTGAAAAATATAATTTTAAGCTTTACTTAAAGAGAGAGGATTTATTGCACACAGGTGCACACAAGATAAATAACACTATAGGGCAGGCTTTACTTACTAAATATATGGGTAAAAATCGTGTAATAGCTGAAACAGGAGCAGGCCAACACGGCCTTGCCACAGCCACTGCTGCAGCTCTTTTAGGCCTTAACTGCCTTGTTTATATGGGGGAAGTCGATGGCAAAAGGCAAAAGGTGAATGTTGAAAAAATGAAGCTTTTAGGAGCAGAGATTGTTTTAGTTGATACCGGTTCAAAGACATTGAAGGAAGCTGTTTCAGCAGCACTAAGGGACTACATTACAAATATTAAAACAACACACTATATAATAGGTTCCACTGTCGGCCCCCATCCCTACCCAGAGATAGTCATGCACTTTCAAAGTGTTATTGGGAAAGAGTGCCTACATTACTTTAAAGAGCAAAATTTTATGCCAGATTATGTTGTTGCCTGTGTAGGCGGAGGAAGTAATGCGGCTGGTATTTTTAAACCATTTATTGATGAGAATGTCAATTTAATAGGCGTTGAGGCAGGTGGCTCTTCAAATAAATTAGGCAAAAATGCTGCCTCCCTCAATTACGGCAGCCCCGGTATTTTCCAGGGGGCCTTTAGTTATGTATTACAGGATGAGTTAGGGCAAATATTAGATACAGAGTCCATTTCAGCAGGCCTTGATTATCCAGGAGTGGGTCCCTTCCACAGTTACTTGAAGGTCAGTGGCAGAGCCCAATATGTTACTGCCAGTGATAGTGAAGCATTAAATGGATTTTATGAACTAACAAGATTAGAGGGCATAATACCAGCCTTAGAATCTTCACATGCTTTAGGGTATGTTTTAAAAAATAAAGAACAATTTAAGGGCAGTGTCATTTTAGTTAACTTGTCAGGCAGAGGAGATAAAGACTTAGATATCGTTTTAGGAGGTTTACATTGATTGGACTATACTTAGTAGGAGGTTATCCAGATTTAGCAACCTTTAAGAGAACCTATAAATTTTTGCAAACCTTAGATATTGATTTTTTAGAAGTAGGTATCCCCTTTAATGATCCTGTTGCAGATGGGCCTGTTATAGCAAAGGCCGCATATAAAGTCATTGAAAATGGAGTAAATTATAAAGATATAATGGAAGTAGTATGCTCTGAAAAAACAAAGCCCACCTATATTATGACTTATGCAAATATTATTTACAGAGCCGATCTAAAAGAATTTTCATCAAAATTCAAAAAGTATATAGATGGGGTGATAGTGGCAGATTTGCCAAATAGAATGCACGATTTTTTTTATGAAAGAAATTTTGAATTAGACATTATTCCTTTTGCAACACCAGTTAGCAGAATTGAGGATTTAGAGTGCATAAAGAACTTAAGAGGTAATTTTATATACTTTATTTCAACCACAGGTATTACGGGCAGTCAAATAAAAGGATTTCAAACTTTAGAAGAGAAAGTAAAATCCTTGAGGGATATTGTTGGAAGTAAAAAAATATGTGTAGGCTTTGGTATAAAAGAAAGAAGCGATATAGTTGAGGCAAAAAAGCTTTTTGATGGTGTTATAATAGGTACAGAGATTGTGAAGAGGCAGCATAATATTATTCTACTTGATAAATACTTACAGAATGAGCTCCTCTAATTTCTTTTTCTCCATGCTACATCTTCGGGCTAATATGTCTCTCAATTTATTCTTGTATACTCTAAAATTTATTTGTTATTTCAACAATATTCTTGTATAATCGAAACATATAGGAGAATGTATGTTTGATACTACTAAATTTGTATTGAGAGAAGAGTACTTAAGTAAAATTGAGAAATTTATTGATAGACCTATTATAAAAGTTCTTAAAGGTATGCGTAGAGTCGGCAAAAGTGTTATCATAAAGCTGCTTATTGAAAAGTTGATTCATCAAAATGTATCTATAAAAAATATAGTTTATATTAATAAAGAATCTCTAGAATTTGAAGATATAAAAAATTACAAAAACCTATATATATATGTTAATAGCATTCTAAAAAATAAGATTGGGAAAAAATATATTATTATTGACGAGATACAGGAAATAGAAGAATGGGAAAAAGCTGTTTCTTCATTTTATTCTGAGAATACTGCTGATATTATAATATCTGGTTCTAATGCAAAATTACTTTCAACTGAACTTGCTACACTTTTAAGTGGAAGATATGTGGAAATAAATATTTATCCTTTAACTTTTAAGGAATTTTTAACATTTAGGAATAGTGTAGTTGACGTAGAAAAAGAGTTTAAATTTTTTTTAAGATATGGGGGTCTTCCTGGAATTCATCTTTTATCATTTGAAGATGAGGCAGTATTTAGTTACCTTAATTCAATATTAAACACAGTTATATACAAAGACATAATTATAAGAAATAACATACGCAATGCAGTAGTACTTGATAGGGTAATTAAATATTTATTTGATAATATTGGGAACATAACAACAGCCAAAAAAATTGCTGATTATTACAAATCTCAAAGGCTCAGAATTTCTGTTGATACAATTATAAATTATATCAAATTTATAGAAACAAGTTTATTAATAGATAGGGTTCAGAAGTATGATATAAAAGGAAAAAAATATTTTGAATTTTTTGAAAAGGTCTTTTTGAACGATATTGGACTTCGACACGGACTAATAGGATACCATGAAAAAGATATTAACTGTTTATTAGAAAATGTAGTTTATCATGAATTGCGGGTAAGAGGGTATAAAATATCTATAGGAGTAATAGGCCAGTTAGAAATTGATTTTATTGCAGAAAAGCAAAATGATAAAAAGTATATACAGGTATGTTACAATTTAAGCAGTAATGCCACTATTGAAAGAGAATTTGGAAATCTTGAAAAGATCAGGGACAACTATAATAAAATAGTTATTTCAATGGACAAATTTTTCCCTGAAGAAAGAAATGGAATAAGGCATCTATATTTGATTGATTTTTTACAGTCACACCAGCTGTAAACTCATTATACTCTAACAGTTTCATTGTACAGAATTTGATCTATATTTCTTTATCATGACACACTTATGCCTAATAAAGATGCATAAGTAATAAGTATAACACAAAACCTTGAAATGTTTCTTGATTAAAATTAATTATTTATCAGTATTTCCAATTTTTGACATTTTTTCAATTATCTGCTCAAATTTGGACTGCATATTTTTATCAACAGCACCCTGAACAGCACTAACTGCAATTTGTTGAACCTGTGCATATGCTTTTTCGTGTTGTTTTATTAATGACTCCATCTGTTTATTCTGTTCTGATAATACCTTCTCAAGAGATTCTATTCTGGTATTTAATACCCAAGTTTTCCTTCATAGTCACTTTTTAATAAGCTCTGTTTCATTCCGTATTCTGATATTATCCTTGATTCAGCTAATTTAACTGCATTTGGCACTTCTTTGTCTAGCTTGGATGGGAATTCTGCTACCATTTCCTCTAATTGTTTAATATTGTTTTCCTTATCAGTAATCAATTTTTCCCTTTTTGCAAGCTCGTTTTCTTTTAGAAGTTTTTCTGCTTCAAATTCTTCTTTCATCTTTTCAATGTCTTTTTTTATTTTACTTAGCTCGTCGGTCAATGCGTTTATTTTTTGTTCTTTTTCTCTTGCAAAGGAATATTCAAATTCCTCTTTTTTTCTTTTAGTCTCTTTTTTAAACTCTTCTTCAGTTTCTTTCACAAACTTTTCATATTGTAACTTTTCTTCTAACCATTGTTCCCTTAAACTTTTGATCTCATTTTCTAATTTTTCTTTTTTCTCTTTATATTCATTTTCCAATTCTATATTTTTTATGCTATAAGCTTCTATTAAAGAATCTAATGTAAGAGCTGATTTTTCAATATCATAAATCTCCTTTAATTCATTTTCCTTTAATTTTAGAGCCTCATCTATATTGTTGTATTCTTTCACAGATTTATCTAGTTTTTCCAAGAGATCGTTTAAAATATTGTTTATATCTCCTTTCAGTGAAGAAATTTTTGTAGAGATATTTTCATTTACACGTTCTTCAGCTTTTTTAACAAATATTTCCATTCGCTTCTCTTCAATTTTCTTATCAGCATTTAATGTTTGTTTTGCTTTGTTCTCCAATTCCGCCTTAAGCCTTTCATATGATTTAAAAGTTCTTTTTTTGTGCTTTTTAAATTAAGGTTTTTTGAATTTTCTGTATACATTTCAACGGCATTGTTATTAGTTTTCAAAAATATATCATTTTAAAATTATTATTTAATGAATAAAATTATTTTTGAAAAATTAAAATTATAATATGAAAAAGTAATTACAGTAAATTAAATTTGTTAAAATATCAGCCATATTCTGATCTTTTGTAGTCATCTCTGTGAAAGCATTTATAAGGACCTTCACTTTGCCTTACTTTCGATTCTTTAAATTCCTGCAAGGTAACTTCAAGCCTCATAAGCATGTTAATATTGGATGCTTATCCATATCAACCTAGAAATGTATATAAAATATAATGCTTTTAGATAATATTACCTGTAAATATATTGTAAAAGATATGTAAAGAATATTATTCAAAATAATAACAATATTTTAATTGACATGTGTTTTTTAAATCTTTATTATAATAAATATAATATTAATTATA
>DHGE01000157.1:0-3093 GCA_002402635.1 Deferribacterales bacterium UBA4806 | reverse complement strand
TTATTACAATTCTTGCAACAATTTCCATCCCACAGTTTGCAAAATACAGAATCAGGGCGTATAATGCTGCTGCTATATCAGATTTGAGAAATGCAAAGGTTGAATTAGAAGGTTATTATTTAGATGTAGGACATAATTATCAATACCCACAAGCTACTGGTTGTCCAACAAGCATGGATAATACAGGGAAATATACCGGTGGATGCCTTGAAAGCGTGGGTGGCTTTGATTTTAGGTTTTCAAATAGGGTTTTGCACAATTATATAGCTGAAACTGCTGGACAAGCATATTATCTTGCAACTAAGAGTTTTAATGGTGACATGCTCTATGGTTCATCAAGTACTGCATCTAGAATTTATTATGCTATAAATACAACCGATCGTCAATCGTGGGTAGGAGTGACGATCGGTAGTTTGACAGGTAAACCAACTGAACCAACTGCTGGAGATGTTAAAACTGCTTCAGATGGATGGTTTACTAGCAAAAACTGGAATATCATGTAATAATGTATAGATATCTTGTTACCGTTGTTATATTAACGTTAATTAGCTTTAAGGATTTATCTTTTCAGCATAGGGGTTTTTACCTCTATGCTGTTGTTTTTTTAGGTTTTTTGTATGGCATTTCCATATTAATTAATTATAAAAATCACTGGTTTTTAAAAAAAAATTTTTATATTATACCTTAATTTTTTGTGTATTATTATCAGTTAATCTTTCACTCAGTTACAGTGTTTACGATACAATAGTTTATATATCCTTTTTATTGGCAACTTTTCTAATATTTTTTTATATTTCTAATAAAGACGAAAATTACAAAGAAAAAATTCTTTTAGTGCTTTATTACATATGTCTTTATAATTTACTTTTTTCCATAATTGAGCTTACACTAAAAAAAATTGGCATATATAACTTTTATCCTATATCTTTTTTTCATGGCATAAGTGAATCTAATGATGTTGGTGGTTTTTTATATCATTCTGAGTTTAATGCGCTATTACATAATACCACTGCTTTTCTATCAATTTATTACTATTTTAGCACTAATAGAAACAAATTTAAAATTTTCTATGTACTTGTTTTTGCAGTAGCCATATTTTTCAGTATATTGTCAGGCTCTCGAGCCTCATTTTTAGGCTTTTTCTTATGTATTATAATTTATTACACAATAGCCACTGTAAAAAAGTTTAACGTATCAATACGCAATAAATTACTATATTTTGTATCCTTTTATTTCATTTTAATATGTATTGATGCCTTTTCAAATTTATTTGGCCCAATAACAAAATTTTATACACAGTTACCTATCAACTATTCTATTTATTCACGATTAAATATTTGGTTTGCGCAAATTTTGATGTTTGTAGATAAGCCTTTTTTTGGTTGGGGACTTGATTGTTTCAAATATAATAATACACCCTATCAAATTAAAAGTATGGAGATATTAAAAATACCCTTTGATAATATAGGAAATTTTGTTTGGGGGCATAATGAGTTATTGCAATTATTATGTGAAGGTGGAATATTTTTAACACTATTTATCATTTATTTACTATACCAATATTTTAAAGTCACTATAAGAAAATTAGATGAGAAAAGAACAATTCTTTTTTTGGTATTATTACTTTTTATTGTGCATGCAATGTTCAGCTGGCCATTAAGAAATCCCACTCTTATGCTAATATTCGTTTCAATGATGGCCATTGTTTGCCCATCACCATCAGAATTGATAAAGGACAACAATGGCAATTTATTATTTAAGATACCCTTTCTGCTTGTATTGGTTTTTTTGACTTTTTTTATAATTTCATTTGGGAATACAATATTGTTAGAGTTAAATAATATACCAAAAATTGATAAGTACATTAAAAAGAAAGAATATGAAAAGGCATTTATAACATTTAATAAATTGTCAAAAAATAAATATATATCCTTTGAAAGTAACTTATGGCTTACCTATTTAGGGATGCAATTTGTTATAAAAGATATTTTTGGAGAAGTTTATATTCCTACTACAAAAGAAATGTACACTAAAACTAATGAAGCGAAGCTATTTAACTACGATAAAATGGATTTCGTTGATTTTTTGTATAGAAGAGCAAAATTAATATACGATAAAAGACCATATTCACTTTTTAAGTATGAAATGGCCTTTTTTCAAATAATTAAAGGCAATTATAATTTAGCTTATAAATTAGCTCAGGAAGCGGAAAAATTAAAGCCAGGAGATAACTCCCATTTTAATTTAATACATTTTGCCAATGTGCTAAATGCAGCAAAAAAAACAGGAAGACCTGTGGAAGACTTTTTACCATCAGAAGAAGATCTGAAATCTTTACAAAATTCTATTGATAAACAATTAAATCCTGATGTGTTTAAAAAAGAATAGAGCCTTTACACTTATTGAGTTAATGGTAGTTCTATTGATTATATATATATTAGTTATTCTTTCATTTATTTATTATAAGCCTGTTATGAAAAGGGCATATGATCTTGTTGCTCTTAGCGACTTGAGAAACTTTACTGTAACTTTAGAGTATTCCTATATTGATAATATGAGCTACCCAAAATGCTTAATAGATAATATTTCAAGAGAGTGGCTTCCTCCAAACGCTTTTGAATTAGATGATTCTATTGGCTTTATACCTTCTAAAGACGTTATTGTATATTACAATTCAAATGGTGGAGAAGATTACATCTTGGCTACAAAACATATTATGGGTGATAAAATATTTATTAAATCAAGCAATGCTTCACGTATTTACTCAATTGATATTGATAATGATACTGAAAGAAATGATGATTCTGTTACAATTTTCCCAGATATAACTTTACCTGAACCATCTCCACTGTTAAATGACTATTATTTTACCGAACATAAAAATATTTTTAATCCATTATAGATTAGAGGCAACCTCAAAGAGATTGATATAATCATAGAGATTAAAGATATTAATGAGCTGTTTATATAAAGTTTATGATGCAATTATATCCTTGAAAAAATGAATACAGATTTATAAAGTCTTTGTCTTAATTACGACATTGTGATCCTCTATAAATAAAAATATATAAAAGACCCTTGCACAATAAGATT
>DHGE01000094.1 GCA_002402635.1 Deferribacterales bacterium UBA4806 | reverse complement strand
TTATTATTATCTTATAATCTGATAAATCTGGTACATTCTTTATTGATTCGGCATTAAAAATTGGAGTCCTTAACTCTTTTAAAATACTCATAATTTTTTAAAAACCATATTAATAGTCACCTAGTTTTATAATTCAATTAATTTATAATTAATATATTTTTTATATACAAAATCCCAGTATTAAATATATATTATGCTTATGTTAAATATTCAACAGGTAATATTAATTATTTTGGTTGGCTTTATAATAAACATACCCTTTGGTTATTTTAGAAGCAAAACAAAAAAGTATTCTTTGGCATGGTTCTCTTATATACATGCACCCATAATATTTATAATTTTTTTAAGGATTATCACACATACTTCCTATACTTATATCCCTTTATTTTTTATCTCTTCTATAATGGGGCAAATTATGGGTTCATTTATCAAGACTACTTGATTTCCATTGTATGACAATCTTCTTTCACAATTATATATTGTATGACTAAATTTAATGATAAACTAGTTATTAGTATTCGTAATAACGCTATAATTTGACAAAGAATTTATTAGTAAACCAATATAATTAATTGCAAGCACATCATAATAAGGGAATAAACTCTTTGCATCGTCTAAAGTAATAGTTCCTCCTCTACTTTGGTATAACTGAACAAAAGCATTCATTGCATTATTATAACTTATTTGAGCATTTTTACTGTCCGCTTTGTTAAAATAACAGGCTCCCATTAAATAATGGGCCTCAAAATATGTTTTATCTAAAGAGACAATTTGATTAAAATCTGCTATTGCTTTAGTGTAATCTTTCTTATATTCCATATATACTATTGCTCTATAATAATAAGCATCAACAAATGTTTTATCGGTCTGAATAGCAGCTGTGAAATTTGATAAGGCCTGCTCGTAATTACCAGTAAAATAATATTCAACACCTTGATTGTAGTACTGACTAGCCTGATTAACTTCTTTTTCAAGAGCAAATATATTATTTTGACTAACAAAAACAAAAAACAACAAAGCGACTGCACATCGTAATGTCTTCATATTTTATGAGCCTCCTGTATTTTCAATATATCTTTTTCTTGCATATACTATAAAAGCACTAAAATTATACATCCACGTCTCTGGCCGCACTGATAAACCTTTAACATGCCAGGGTCTTTTTATATTCTCAAACACTTCTATATCGGCAAAATATCCTAATTCCTGCATTGTATCAATGTAAGTTTTTACCTGTAAAACCGTCGGTATATATGAAATAACAATACCACCATCTAAAAGGCCACTTTTCATATATTTCAGTACATGCCATGGTTCAGGAAGATCTAAAAATATTCTATCAAAGACACCATTAAATCCATTATATATGTCTCCCAATATTATATTGTGATTAGTAGGCTTCTCTTTAAAAAAATTAACAATGTTTTTACTCCCTTCTTCAAAAAAATCCTCTCGAATTTCATAGGTTGTAAGGCTTCCACTTCCACATAATAAACGTAAAATAGCAATGGACAGTGCCCCCTCTCCTAGCCCTGCCTCTAAAATGTGCAATCCTTGATAAATGTCACCCCATAATAAAAGCGCCGCTATATCCTTTGGGTATATTATCTGGGCTTTTCTTTTCAATGCCATTACATAATCGTTATATGTCGCTCTAAAAACAGTATACTTTATACCTTTATCATTTGAAACCAATGTACCTGATAACTTTCCAATAATCTTATCATGCGGAATAGAACCTAAATGTGTAAAATATGTATTTCCACTTTTTAATTTTATAACTTTTCTTGTTTTCTTTCTTCTCTCTTCAACACTTATAACTAATACAAAATCTCCATTTTTAAGGCTCTGATCCATACAGCTAAAAAAGCCTTCCTATTTTTCTAACACCAAAAGTAAAAAATAAAAAAGCTATAACAGTAACACCCAAAAATTCATCCCATAAATATATAAGATCAGTCCCCCTAAAAATAAGATTAGACATACCTATAGTAAAATATCTCATTGGAGATAAAAAGGAAAGCCATTGTATAACTTCTGGTTTCTGACTCATTGGAGTAAAACCTTCACTTAAAAAATCCATAGGAATTAAGGCTAAAATACTCATCATGCCCACTTGAGCTATATTTTTTGCGACAGCAGCAATAAACAGACCAATACCACATAGTGCAATAGAATAGAGAAAAGTTAAAAGAAAAAAAGCCAATAAATGTCCATTTACTGTAACATTAAAAAGTCCAAAAATCACAATACCCATTGATATAAAAAACCCTATGTTAATGACAATGACTTGGGATAATATTTTTGCAAAAATTATAAGCTTGTTATCAACAGGCATAAGCAGCATCAAATCCCATGTTCCCTGCTCTCTCTCTTTTACAAAGACTGATGCACTTAAAATTAAAGATAGTAAAGTTACAGCATATATGAGTTCTCTCAATGAAAAAAAAGGGGCAGGCGTTGCGTTTGGATTAAACAACTTATGTATATCCAATTGCACAGGCATTTGAATCCCATTATTAATTTGAAAATCACCTATTATATTTATAAGATAATAATATGTAAAATAACTTATTGTAGCAACAGTTGAATCTAAAAGAAGCTGTATGTGAACTTCTTTATTATCACCAAAATGTCTATCGAATTCATTCCCAAAAACAATCCCAACCATTATTCTTCTATTTTTAATATCTTTAAATAATTTGTCTCTAGATTGATAATAGATAATATCTTTGAATTCTGGAGGATGTAACTTTGAAACAATTTTATTCACATATACCGAATCCCCTTTTTCATCTAACACGCCTACATTAACATTCTTAGCATCAATATTTATGCCCTGACCAGCGATATAGACATCTATTAAAAAAATATAAAAGATAAATATTACCATTCCCTTAGATCTAAAAATATCTAGCCACTCTTTTTGCATTATTTTGAACAATTGTCTCATGCAACCCTTTTCTTAAGAAGTATGTAATCAACACTGTAAATAACAAAAATAAAGAGTATTAACATTAGCATATAGGCTCTATTCAACTCTGAATAGAAACCATCTCCAACTAAAAAACAATCATACATTATTTTCACATAATACATTATTGGGTAAGCATGGGCCACATAATAGGCTATACCCTGCATAGAATCTATTGGAGAGGTAATACCAGAATATAGTAGGCCTGGGATTACCGTTACAATGGCTGTCAATATTATAGAAGCTACCTGGCTATCAGTGATAATTGAAATAAACAACCCTATGCCTATACTTACAAATATAAACAATATTGATGATACTATATATATTGTTAAACTACCTTTAAAAGGCATATTAAAAGGATAAATTGCAAGAATAAAAAGTATAAAGATTATTACAGAGTTAACTAAAAATGCGGGAATTACCTTACCTGCTATAAATTGAAATTTTGACATATCAGAAGCATAAAAATTAAATATTGTGCCTCTCTCTTTTTCCTTAACAATCATAAGAGCAGAAAACATAGCTGGTACCATTAAAATTATCAATGCAATGCATCCTGGAATTACAGCCCACCTTGTTTTCATTGATTGATTAAATAAATATCTCACTTCAATATTAACATTTTGAAAACTATAAGTGGAATCCTCAAAAAACCTTTGCAAAGCCGATTTAACATATCCATCAATTGTCTTGCTCATAACTGGAAAGGTTCCATCGATGTAAGTACCAATGTGTGGGACTGCCCCTTTTATAAAATCTTTTTCAAAATTAGAAGGCACTATTATCAATAAATCAGCTTTATTATTTTTAATTAAGTCTAATGCCTCTTTAAA
>DHGE01000171.1 GCA_002402635.1 Deferribacterales bacterium UBA4806 | reverse complement strand
AGAGGAAATTGTTCAAAAGTCTTTATAAGTAATTTATTGATAATATATCTAAATGGATATATTATTGTATATAGAGGTGTAAATATGAGTATTGTAAAAAAACTTATAACATTGGATGAAAATATAGCAAGAGAATTAGAAATAGTTGCCAAAGTGTTAAATAAAAAACAGAGAGAGATAATTGAAAGTGCCATTGACTTTTATCTTGATTATATGGATGCCATAATTGCTGATAAGATTGTCGATGAGATTAATACAGGAAAAATAAAGGTTTATAATAATAAAGAAGTCTACGAAAAACTGGGTATAGATATAGATAAAAATGCAAGTACTATATAGTGAGCAAGCGTCTAAGGATCTAGCTGAATTTAATCAAGCTGAGAGACAACTAATAGCTCAAAAAATCGAATATCTCGCTAAAAACCTTGATAAATTGAAATTTACCAAAAAGATAACTGAACTAAAAGGTACAAGAAATAAAGATATTTATAGATTTGTTATAGCTAAAAAAATAAGAGCTATATTTAAAGTGGAGAATGAAAAATTAGTATTGCTCATTTTAAGAATTGGCCTCAGAAAAAATATTTATGACAGATGTTAAAGTCAATTACAATTCACACAGGATAGTTGAATATATATCAATTGATATATATTCAAAAACATATATGAGGTTATTATATGAGAAAGAAAGCAAAAGTTTTTAAAAATGGTAGAAGCCAAGCTGTTAGAATACCAAAAGAATTTAGATTAAATTGTGATGAAGTATATATCGAAAAAGTGGATGATAAGCTTGTTGTCAAACCTATAAAGACTGATAAATGGGATAAATTGTTTGTTGCTTTAAAAAAGATTGATACTTCTGATTTCTTAAAAGAAAGAAATCAGTTACCTACTCAGACCAGAGAATTATTCTAATGATATATATGCTTGATACAAATATATGTGGCTATTTAATAAGAGACAAACCAGAGAACTTAAAAGAAAAGTTGAAAGAGGTTGATTTATATCACACATTAGTTTTATCTGTAATAGTTGTTTCAGAATTATTATACGGAGCAAAAAAGAAAAATAATTTAAGTTGATAAAAATAGTTTCAGATTTTATAGATAACTTTGTTATAATGGATTTCGACGAAGTTTCTGCTCTTGAATATGCTAATATAAGAATTTATTTCGAAGCAACAGAGCAGATAATTGGTTCAAATGATCTTTTTATTGTTGCTCGCTCAAAAGCCTTAAAAGCTGTATTAGTTACAAATAATGTTAAAGAATTTGCAAGTAAAGAATTGTGATGGCTCAATATTTAACATATAGTTGAATTATCAAAAAATATAATATATCCTTGAACTTATGAAAATCGCAGTTTTACACAATGATTGGAATACATACGGAGGAGGAGAAAAGGTTGCTATTGATATTGCTAAATCATTAGACACTGGCAATATTATTTATACCAGAAAAGCAACAAAAGAAGCACTTAAAATTGCAGAGGCTTTTGATGTAAAGATATTTCCTATTAAAGGTATAAGAAAAAAACCCAAAGATGAAGCCATCAATAGAATATGCCAAGCTCTTGATTATACAAGTGTGAATTTAAGAGAGTTTGATAAAGATATAAAAATTATAATAACAACTGGCGAATATGCTAAGTATATAATACCTCTACAAGATATTATACATATTCATTATTGCCATACTCCTATAAGGGCCCTTTACGATTTAAGGCACTATCCATATATAAGAAGGAGGAGCAGATTATTTAGAAATAAAATCGCATCATCTATTATTAGATTTCCCCTGTATCCATTAGAATTATCTAAATATACAATGATTGATAAAATATTGGTTAATTCACTCAATGTGCAGCAACGCTTGAAGAAATATTTAAAGATGGACTCTGAGGTCCTTTATCCTTCCATTGAAACTAAAAAATATAAATTTATTTCTAAAGAAAATTTCTTTCTATCGGTTCAAAGATTAGCTCCTGAAAAAGAAATTGAGGAACAAATTTTAGCTTTTAACAATCTCAAAATAAAATTATTAATTGTTGGGGAGGGTAGGATGTATAAAAGCTTAAAATTGTTAGCAGGCAATAATATACAATTTTTAGGTTTTTTACCAGAAAATGAACTGATAGAGCTTTATAGTAGATGTAAAGCTCTTGTGGCAACAGCTATAGATGAGGATTTTGGATTAACTCCTCTGGAGGCAATGGCTTCAGGCAAGCCAGTTATTGCAGTCAACGAAGGAGGTTTTAAAGAGACTGTTGTAAATGGAAAAACTGGCATCTTATTTGAAAGAGGGAAATTGTTAGAGGCACTGTATAACTTTATAAATATAGAAAAAACTTTTGATACGAAAACAATCCAACAACATGCTGCGAAATTTGATATTAAAGTATTTCAAGAAAAATTAAGAAGACTTGTTGAGTACTATTCTAATTGATTATACTTATTTAATCTTAAGATTGTTTTTATTTTTCTGTAAATAAACAATATATTTTTTCCATGTTTGTGGTTATTGAGTTTTTTAATTAAACAATTTTTTATATATAAATATATCTTATTGTAAATATAAGAAATTAATTTATTATCACCAAACTTAATGGAGATATTATAAACCTCATTTATAGTTTCTTTAAAAAAAATATTTGATTTACCAATTATTCTAATAGAAGATAGTGGTTTATCAATATATATAAAACTGTATGATTTATTAACAAGGTTTCTTAAAAAATCGTAATCCATTGCATAATGATAATTTTCATCAAACATGATATGTTTATAAATACATGATTTTATAAATATTGTAGGATGTGGTACTGCTGGCATTCTATATTTAAATGTTTTTTTATTAACATGTTTTTCAGCTTTTAAAATATATTTTTCCTTTCCATCTTCATCAATACATTTCAAATCGGAGTAAAATACATTGCCAGAAGAATTTAAATAAGTATTCACAACTGTTTTTACTGCATCAACTTCGTATTTATCACCAGCATTTATCAACCCTATTAATTCCCCTTTACAACATCTGATCCCTTTATTGAAAGCAGCACTTATCCCACTATCAGGCTCAGAGATCCAATAATCAATATAATCATCATATTTTTTTATTATATCCACTGTGCCATCAACTGAGCCACCATCAATTATTATATATTCAATATTTGGATATGTTTGGTTAATTACACTTTTTATTGTTTCTTCAATATGTTGCACACAATTTTTCACAACTGTAACTATTGAAACCAAAGGCAATTCACTCATACCCTAAGACAGACTCATTTTTCGCTAATTATTTTACTATACCACATTTCTTTTATACACAGGCACTGATTCAATTATTGATTTTAGTTTCTCGCCAATAACTTCCCAATTTAACCTAAGAATATATTCCTCATAGGATGATAGAGAAAGTTTAATATAATAATCCCGATTAAGAAAACAATTTTTAATAAATTCAGCAATTATATTTGGAGATGTTGAGAGATTAAATAATTTTCCATTAATGCCATCATTAATAACCGTTGGGATACCACCAACATTAGTTGATATTGAAGGTAATCCAAAAGAACTAGCTTCAGCAAATACAACACCATAACATTCGGATTTTGAAGGAACAAAAAGAAAATGAGAGTTGAGAAAAAGTTTATACAGTATATTTCTCTGTTTTTCATTGTTCTTTGAAAGAAAACCATGTTTAATAATAAAAGGCTGATTAATATCAGGTTCACAACCAACAATATGTAATTCTACATTTATACCCATATCTCGTAATACCTTGGCAGTCTCTACTACTAAATCTCCATTTTTCCTGTCCCAATCAACTCCAATAAAAAGTAACTTGCAAGTGTTGTAATCTTTATTTATTATATGGATTTTTAAATCATTAAAAGTTAAAGCAGATACAAAATTTGCCCCAAAAGGAAGAACTTTTATTTTTTCTGGATTGACATTGTAATTGTCAATAGCACTCTTTGCAGCCCAATCTGAAGCATAAATAGCGGTATGACACCTGGTTAAAGATAACTGTTCCATATTATTGCCATTTTTAATAGTTCTAATATCTAATTTACTGAAAGAAGGATAAAAATTAACCATACCTGCAAATGTCGCATCTGTCCAAAATATTATAGGTTTATTACAATTTAAATATGCTATTGGAATTGTCCCTGGGCTAAAAACAATGTCATAATCACAATTCAATAATGATTGTTCGACTTGTTTAGAATAGTATTTAAGTAAAAATGGTTCCCTATCTCGTAAATAATTTTTCTTTAGTATTTTTTTATAATAAAAACTTTTGGCTTTAAAAAACAACACCATTTTTTCGTTTAATGACCCTATTGTTATAACTTCGAAACCTTGTTGCTTCAATGTGTTTTTAATATAATATCCTGTTCCAGACCAATTATGAATATCATCTGAGTCATAAGTTGAAACATAAGCGATTTTCATTATAAATTATGTCTATAGTATAGATGATTAAAACTAATTTTAAACAAAAATTTTAATATCATAATATCATAAGATAAATTATAAATTTAAAGATCGCTATCAAATTTAAGCCTCTTTTTATAAGTATTAAATTAAATATTTCGATGAAAGTTTTAATGTAGTAATTAAACTGAAAATTATTTATAATCTTTTAATAGGCATAGAATTATATGAAAAATAAAATTGCTTTAATTACAGGGATAACTGGTCAGGACGGGTCATATCTTGCAGAATTACTGTTGGAAAAAGGATACATCGTCCACGGTATTAAAAGACGATCCTCTCTGTTTAATACTGAGCGTGTTGACCATATATATGTTGATCCGCATCAGGAAAATGTTAGTTTTTTTATGCACTATGGAGATTTGACTGATGCTGCTAATATAATTAAATTGGTTCAACAAGTTCAACCTGATGAAATATATAACCTTGGGGCACAAAGCCATGTAAAGGTTTCATTTGAAATGCCGGAATATACAGCAAATACAGATGCTCTTGGAACTTTACGCCTTTTAGAAGCAATTAAAATATTAGGAATGGAAAAAAGTGTAAGATTTTATCAGGCTTCAACTAGTGAATTATATGGTCGAGCTTGTGAAGTGCCACAGAATGAAAAAACTCCTTTTTATCCAAGGAGCCCTTATGCAGCAGCAAAATTATATAGTTACTGGATAACTGTCAATTACCGTGAAGCTTATGGAATATTTGCATGCAATGGAATACTTTTTAACCATGAATCTGAGAGAAGAGGTGAAACCTTTGTTACAAGGAAAATTACAAGGGCCTTGTCCCGAATATTATTAGGACTACAGGACACTTTATATCTTGGAAATCTTGAAGCAAAAAGAGACTGGGGCTATGCAAAAGATTTTGTAAAATCTATGTGGTTAATGCTGCAACAGGATGAGCCTGATGACTATGTAATTGCTACAGGAGAAACTCA
Source organism: Deferribacterales bacterium UBA4806 (assembly GCA_002402635.1). Lineage (GTDB taxonomy): Bacteria > Chrysiogenota > Deferribacteres > Deferribacterales > UBA228 > UBA228. Next base: position 3,736 of record DHGE01000171.1, on the reverse strand, counting down.
TTCGGTAAGAGAGTTTGTAGAGTTAGCAGCTGAAGAATTAGGAATGAAAATTGAGTGGAGAGGTAAAAGATTAGATGAAGTTGGAATAGTTAGGTCAGTTGAGAATAAAAATTTAGGGAAATTAAATAATAACAAAATAAGTAAAATTCTAATAAATAAGCCTATTATTCGTGTTGATGCAAGGTATTTCAGGCCTACTGAAGTGGATATTTTGTTAGGAGATGCAATAAAGGCAAAGAAAAAACTTGGATGGATACCAAAAACTAACTTGAAAGAACTTGTCAGGATTATGGTAAAATATGATTATCATGAACAAGAAAAGCAAGCATACCTGAAGAGCGGTGGCTTTGATATAAAACATTTTCATGAATAAAAACAGTAAAATTTATGTTGCAGGTGGCACAGGATTAGCAGGCAGTGCCATTATTAGTAAACTTATAGATAAAGGGTATACAAATATAATAAGCACTTACAATACTCATAATCCAATATATCGATTTAAGAATTCAAAGGAGTTACGAGAGATAGCATGGGCCCAATTGGATTTGTTAGATAACGTGGTAGTTGAAAATTTTTTTAAAAAGGAAAAGCCAGAGTATGTCTTTTTTGCTGCTGCAAAAGTTGGAGGTATAATTGCTAACAATACGTACAGAGCTGACTTTATTTATAAAAATTTACAAATTCAAAATAATGTTATCTACCAAAGCTACAAACATGATGTAGAAAAACTTCTTTTTCTTGGCAGTACATGCATTTATCCTAAAGAGTGTCCACAACCTATGAGAGAAGAGTATCTTTTAACAGGGCCCTTAGAATATAGCAATGAGCCTTATGCTATTGCGAAAATAGCTGGTATAAAGATGTGCGAAAGTTATAACATTCAATATGGTACAAACTTTATATCCGTGATGCCAACAAATCTATATGGGCCTTATGACAATTTTGACCTTGAAAAATCACATGTTTTGCCTGCCTTAATGCGCAAAATATATCTTGGAAAATTGCTTGAGAATAATGACTGGCAAAATATAAGAAAGGATTTACATAAAAATCCTATAGAAAACGTATCAAATAGCAACACAGATGAAGAAATAATAAATATATTAGCAAAATATGGAATAAGGATTACCACCAACTTGAATGATGTCCAAGTCGAAATATGGGGATCTGGCAAACCTATTAGAGAATTTCTATTTAGCCTAGACATGGCAGAAGCTTGTGTATATTTAATGGAGAATATAAACTTTTCAGATTTAATTAAAGACAAATCCACAACAGCTACTCCAGAAATTCGCAATACCCATATAAACATTGGCACAGGTTGTGGTATTTCAATTAAAGAATTAGCCTATATAATAAAAGATATTGTAGGTTTTAATGGAAATTTTTATTTTAATATTAATAAGCCAGTTGGCACTATGGAAAAAATAACTGATGTTGGGAAACTGCATTCTTTTGGGTGGAGACATACTGTTGAGCTTGAAGAGGGAATAAAGAAATTGTATAAATGGTATATAGATTTTTTAAATGTTAGTGAATAAAAGTTAGGAAAAATAATTATAAAATTTTATTTTGCATTTGGTGTAATGATTTGTTAAGTGAGTTGAAATAATTTGCTATATAATGGTCATGAAATTTAAATGATTAATTTAATTTATAAATTGTATGGTTACATATTTGGCAAGAAAAGTTTTAGAAAATTCAATAACTTATTATATCAACTAAGCCTTAGAGGACTTGGAATATTAAATTTCCAGAATGAGTACCTGATAGGCGAAAATGCCTGGCTTAAAAAGTACTTAAAGAATAAAATAAATCCTGTAGTTATTGATGTTGGGGCCAATGTTGGTAATTATTCAAAAAAAATATTTGATATTAATAAACAATCATTTGTAATAGCTTTTGAGCCACACCCAACTTCATTTGAAAAATTAATCAAGAACGTAATTGCAAAGAAATTTAAAGCAATAAATGTTGCTGTGAGTGACAGTGATGGAATACTTGAATTGTATGATTATGATATAAATGATGGTTCTTCACATGCTACATTATATAAAAATGTAATCAATGATTTACATAAAGGTAATCCTATATCACATTCAGTTCAAGTAATAAAACTTGATAATTTTTTAAATAAAGAAAATATTGATAAAATTGACCTGTTAAAAATAGACACAGAAGGAAATGAATACAATGTATTGCTGGGAGCTAAATCATATATAGAAACAAATAAGATTAAAGCTATCCAATTTGAGTTTAATGAAATGAATATAATCAGTAAAGTAAGTTTTAAGGACTTTTGGGATTTGTTAATGAATTACAAGTTTTATAGAATACTTCCAGGTGGCTCCTTGATTGAAATTAAAAATTATATTCCAATTACAACTGAAATATATGCATTTCAAAATATTGTTGCTATTTTAAAAACTTAGGGATTACAGAATGCATTATCCCCCATTGTTCTTTTTACATATAACCGTCAGTGGCATACAAGGCAAAGTATAGAAGCACTGCAGAAAAATGAGCTAGCTATTAATATTAAGGTTCTTGTGTATAGTGATAATATAAATGGTGAAAATTTTAAAATATAAGCAATTATTATAAAAACATGATATTTATAAAGAGGTTATTATCAATTGAATATTAATAAATTTATACCGCCATATCCTTTAAAAACTGCAGTACTTTTTTTAATTTTTAATCGACTTGATACTACAAAACAAGTGTTTGAAGCTATACGGCAGGCAAAGCCACCCAAACTGTATGTAGCAGCTGATGGGCCAAGGGGAAATAAGGAAGGAGAGGCGGAGAAAGTAAAAGCTGTGCGTGAGTACGTGATGAATAACATTGACTGGAATTGTGAAGTAAAAACCCTTTTCAGGGATAGAAATTTGGGTTGTAAATTCGCAGTAAGCAGCGCTATTACATGGTTTTTCAAAAATGAAGAAATGGGAATAATTCTTGAAGATGATTGTATCCCATCTCAAAGCTTCTTCTGGTTCTGTGAAAAGTTGCTTGAAAGATACAAAGACGACAATAGAATTATGATGATATGTGGTTCAAATTTTATTAAAAAAGACTTATCTTATTTAGAAGAAGACTATTTTTTTTCAAATTATTATCCTGTATGGGGATGGGCAACATGGAGAAGAGCATGGAAAACCTATGATGTAAATATTTCCTATTGGCATATTTTTAAAGAAAATAAACAATTAAATTGGCTTTGTGATATTCGTGTTGCAGAATATTATGAAAATATGTTTAATTTAATAGTCAAAGGACTTGATACCTGGGATTTTCAGTGGTGTTTTAACTGTCTGTTTAATAATGGCTTATCAATAATTCCAAAAAAAAACACTATAAAAAATATAGGCTTAGAAGGAACTCACTCGGCTACTCATGGAGATAACTGTATTGGGCTGGATACAAATGAGTTTCAATGTGAGAAATTAATACCACCTTCATACATTACTCCAGATATCATATTAAACAAATATTTATTTAGTGATAGCCACGCAAATATTGATTTTTCTAAAAATATTCATTTAGTTAGGTTAAAAAAAATATTAATTAAAAAAATACCTGCTTTTTTAAAACCCTTTTTAAGGTTTATTTTCAGAAAAAACAAATGACCTGTAAGATTTGTCAATCTCAAACAAAAAAAATATTTGATGCTAAAATTTTAAATAATTACCTAATATCTTATTTTTTAAGACTTTTGAACAATTTCCTCTTT
>DHGE01000088.1 GCA_002402635.1 Deferribacterales bacterium UBA4806 | reverse complement strand
GCAAGGACACAATAAATATAAACATTTTTTCTCTATGAGTTATCTTTATACTTTTCATAAATTTCATAAAATCCATCAATGCACTTTTGAAAAGCTTGATATATATTAGGGTCAAAATGTTCGGGTTTTGTTCTACCATCACCTGTTAAAATAATTTCACATGTTTTTTTATGATCAAAAGGAGGTTTGTAAGGTCTTTTACTTCTGAGAGCGTCATATTGATCACAAATATTGAGGATACGAGCTTCCAATGGTATTGTTTCTTTTGCTAACTTGTTTGGATAACCTGAGCCATCCCATCTCTCATGATGGTTAAGTGCGATATTTGCCCCCATTATTAAATAAGGAGATGATATTTCCTTTAAAATATCATATCCATATAATGTATGATTTTTTAATATTTCCCATTCACTATCTGTCAATGGCCCTGGTTTTAGTAGAATGTTATCAGGAATACCAATTTTTCCTATATCATGCATAGGTGCTGCATAAAATATTGTTTCTGAAAAGTCACTATTTAAATTAAGAGATTCACTTAATAGTTTCGCATAATAACTAATGCGTCTTATGTGCTCACCGGTATCTTCATCTCTGAACTCTGCTGCTTTAGCAAGTGCAAAAATGGTTTCAATGTAACTTGATTTTAATTGTTTTGTTTTAGCATTGACCTCTTCTTGCAATTGTTTATTAAATTTTTCAATTAAATTATAATATTTTCTTATTTTTAATAAATTTTTTACTCTAATGATGAGTTCTTTTTTGTCTATTGGTTTATTGATAAATTCGTCTGCACCAACTTCTAGTAAATTGTATCGAGATTCACTGTCATTTAAGGCAGATATAACAATAATGGGAATATTTTTTGTTGTATCATCTGACTTTATAATTTTTGTGGCTTCAAATCCATTCATTACTGGCATCATTATATCCATCAAAATTACATCAGGAAGAAGTTCTTTTGCCAGTTCCACACCTTTTTTTCCATTTTCAGCTGTAATGACTTCGTATCGCTGGCTCTGCAATATCATTTTAAAAAGCTTTATATTTAATTCTTCATCTTCAACAACAAGTATTTTAGGTTTATCTTTATCCATTATGTTAATCTTTTAATCTTTTCTAATAACTCTTTATAATCTACAGGTTTAGAGATATAATCTATAAAGCCTGCATCTAATATTTTTTCTTTGTCTCCTTTCATTGCCAAGGCTGTAATTGCGATTACTGGAATATTTTTAACATTATTCAGACTCTTTAATATTTTTAAAGCTTCAAATCCATCTAATCCCGGCATCATTATATCCATTAAAATAAGGCTAGGAGTTTCTTTTATTGCCAGGTCAATAGCATCCTTTCCATTGTTGGCTTCCAGAACATTATAACCAGTTTTTGAAAGTAGAATTCTTAAAAATTTTATGTTACTCTCATTATCGTCAACTATTAAAATTTTACGCATAGTATTTTATTTTTTGTTCAATATTTCTTTTATTTCAGTAATAAATGATTCTTTATTAAATTGAGTTTTTGAAAAAATACTTTCAATTTTATTATTTAGTAATTTTGATTCATCCTTTGTTAAATCTTTATTTGTTAAAATAACAACAGGTATATTTTCATATTTTTTATCTTTTTTAATATAATCAACTACTTCAAATCCATCCATCTCAGGCATTAAAAGATCTAATATCAAAATATCGGGCTTATCTAAATTAATTTTTTCAAGAGCTTCTTTTCCATTTAAAGCACATTCCACTTCAAATTCACCACATAGAATCTTTTCACAATAATCCAAAACAGACCTATCATCATCTACGACTAAAATCTTTTTAATATTTTTCATCTTCTTTAATTTTAATCTATTAACTATATCTACAAATTCATTTCTAGTAATGGGTTTTTCCAGAATATCTGAAACACCCATTACTATTCCTTTATTTGTATCAGGTTCTATGGATATTATTATTACATCAGCTCCTTGTAAAAGATTATGGGATTTTAATTCCTTAAGTAAATCCCAACCACTTTTATCTGGTAAAAAAATATCCAGTGTAATTAAATCATACTGATTATTATTTAATGTTGTAAAAGCATCATTAGCATTATAAACAATGTCTGAATGAAAATTTAAGTCTTGCAAATATCTGCTTATTAATTTAGCAGATTTCATATCATCTTCGATTATTAAAGCACTATATATATGTTCAGTTACCTCTGTTGATTCTTTTTCGTTATAATCCTCTTTGCCATCATCAGTACCTGCATTAACAAAAGGGATAAAAACTGTAAATACACTCCCCTTGTGTTCTTCACTATCAACTGTAATAGTACCGTTATGTAATTCTACAAGTTTTTTAACTAATGAAAGCCCAAGCCCTGTTCCTTCTACTTTATTAAGTTTTTTATTATGCAGTTGTTCAAAAGGTTTAAAAAGCTTATTAATATTATCCTTTGAAATTCCAACACCAGTGTCCTTTACACTTATAGCTATAAATTCCTTATACTTGCTTATACTATCTAAAGAATCAGTAAAACCATATTTATTTTTACTTTGTAAAACATCAGATATTTGAACTATATCAGCTAACAGTGTTATATTACCACCATCTGGTGTAAATTTAACAGCATTAGATAACAGATTATAAATAATCTGTTTTATTCTAACTGAATCAGCTTTTACTTTTCCAATTTTTTTATTTATATTGCTATTAATTGTTATATTATGTTTCATAGCTCTTTCTTTTATTATTGTTAGTGAGTTAATAAGCAGTTCAGGCATGTCAACAGTTTCTATATTAAGTTCAATTTTACCTGCTTCAATTTTTGAAAGATCTAAAATATCATTTATTAACGTTAGCAGATGTTTTCCACTATTATAAATATCATTAGTTGTTTCTTTCTGTTCCTCTGTAATGTCTCCTAAAAAACCATCTCTTAACAATTCTGAAAAACCTATAATGGCATTAAGTGGTGTACGTAGTTCATGGCTCATACTTGCTAAAAAGGCAGATTTAGCATTATTTGCTTCCAAAAGTTGCTTATTAAGATTCTCTAATTTTGTATTGGCTTCTTCCAAATCTTTTGTTCGCTCTTCAACCTTACTTTCTAATATTTTATACATATTTTTTAGTTTTTCTGCCATTATGCTAAAAGAATGAGCTAAACTACCAATTTCATCCCGTGATTTTATATCAATTTTTACATCTAAATTACCAGTCGATATTTGGTTGGCTGCTTCATTTAGCTTCAATAATGGAGCAGATACAAATCTTGCAATCCATATAGCAATAAATGTTAGAATTATAAGACTTGCGACTGCCACCAATATCATTTTAATGAGAAACTGTCTTATATATTGATGCTCTTTTTCTAAAGATACTTTCATTTCTAAGAGTCCTATTTTCTCGTTAATGTTACCATTGTTATACATATAAGAGACTAATAGCATTGTAGAAGGCTCAAGCTTGTAAATATGTAATCTTTTACCTGAGTCGATCAAATTCTTAATATATGGTGAATTCCAATATTTATCAGTAATGTATTCCTCTGACGTACATATAATTCTCTGATTTAAGTCTGTTACTATAACATCATACATTCCAAGTTCTTTATTAACATATGAATCCAACAACCTATCCATCATTTTTTTATTATGAAGCGTTGGCAAATCTATAGAAGTTTGAAAATCTCGGATTATTTCTTTAGCAACACGTCTTTTAATATCTAATACTTCTTTCTTTTGAGTATCATATGAAGTGTAAATATATATTATGCTTAAAAGTAAATTTAAAATTAGTATAGATATGGTTATTTTTAAAGGTATTATTCTTTTAGTCTTGGTCATTTCCTACATATTATAGATTAACATTTAAATTTAATAAATGAAAATAATTATCTATCATGCATAAGTATATATAATTAAAACAATTTAATTTATTGTGTTGATATACGAAATATTATATATTGCCTATTCAAAGAAAATGAAATATTTAGAGATGGTTTATGACAGAAATAATTCTCATTGTTTTATCTTTTTTAATTGGCATATTTTGTATTAATTTTATAAGATCCTATGACAGATATGAAAAAGAACCTATTTCAATAATGCAGAAAGTTACAGTTAGAGGTGGTTTAATATCAATTATCTTGTCATTAATACTATATTCACTTTTAGAAATATTAGGATTTAAAAATATTAACAATACACTTGGTGCACTGTTAATAGTAGGACCAGTAGAGGAATTTGCGAAGATTTATACCTTATACAGGCTACTACCAATTTTTGAAAAAGAACTTAATGAGCCTATTGATGGAATAATATATATGTCTTGTGTTGCTTTAGGTTTTTCTCTTTTTGAGAATTTTATGTATGCTCTTCAATTTCATTCAAACATTTTATTATTTATAAGACTTCTTTTTGCAACACCAATGCATCTCTGTTTTAGTGCCTTTATGGGATTATCTCTTTATCTATGGACAAGAAATAAGGAAAATAAAAATTTTCTCATTATTTCTTTTATGTTTGCTAGCATTGCTCATGGAACATATGATTTAATACTATTTAATGGTTTAGGATTCATAATTTTAGTTATTGTAATGTATCTTGTTTATTCATTTACCATGGATATTTTAGGCTATGCAAGCGCACTTTCTCCTTTTCATTTAACTTTAGAAAATTTTGTAAACAGCTACCAAAATCCTACTCTGGAAAAAGGTTTAGAATGTATATATTGTGGCAGCAAAAATGATAAATTGTCTTATAAATTTAATAATGCCTTTTTTCAGAAATGTGATGGTTGTGATTTTTATGTTACAACAAAATCTTCGCTATTAAATATGTTTCAATATTTTTCATCAAATTATAAGAAATTGCCAAAAGAATTTACTATAATGAATTCGGATGGAACATCAACAATTTATCAAAATAATATTATTTCTGAAAGCAAGGGGTTAGCTTATTTTGATCTTAAAGCATTTAGTAATACTTTAGAGCAGATCAATAATTCTCTAATAAATAAGATTAAATCTCGCTGGTGGTTTCCTAAAAAAATATATTTATAGAAGAATAAAAGGGGTAATAGACCCCCTTTTTTATTCTTCTAATTGAATATTCTTGCTATTAGCGTAAATATAAAATTTATTATTATCAGATTTAACTTCCTTCCCATCTGCAATAACTTTACTTATTTTGCTCACTGGAAATGTTAGGTAGAATTCCTTCACTTTATTTAACTCCCCTGCCCTATCTA
>DHGE01000111.1 GCA_002402635.1 Deferribacterales bacterium UBA4806 | reverse complement strand
GTAACTAAACCTATTTGCACATCGTTTTCAATGACCACTTTTTCGCCAATGATAACTGCGCCAAAACCTAATGATACATTTTTACCAATCTTGTATCCTTTCATTCTGTAAATTATTTTCTTCAGAAAAGATGGTAAAATACCTATTGTTACCAGCGACTTAAACGGAAGTTTGGGTTTTCTTATTAATGTTGATGTCATGGTTAATATAGCTTGGGTATGTTGTTAATACGTTCAATGGTAGTTTTAAAATCAAGCCCTACTATGGATAAATACCAACGTAGATTTTCATAACGTGGTGTATTTTCTTCGTTCACCAAAGCTAGACCTTCTTCACGTGTCAATTGGCCTTCGCGAATTTGATTACTCCTAAAAGTATCAAACTCGGAGAAACCAGCTATCACAAAGTAAATGTAATTATAAAAAGCGGCAGTACCGTCACCAATACGCCAGGTGCTTTTTGTATCAATAGATTTTTCCCATTTATATTCACTTAAAATAAGCGATTCGATAACTTTTTCATCCCATATTATATAATCAAAAAGCTGTAAATATCCATGTCTTTTGGTTAAATATCTTGATTTGAATGAGCCCAGTGTATCATAAAGAGAGGTGTTTATATAAGCCGGATTTGAAAAATATTGTTGAGCAAAAAATGATGCTAGTTTAAGTTTGTTGAACAATTTTAATTCATCGATTCTTTTTTTATTGAAATGTGGCTTAATGCCAGTAAAGCCTGACTTAAAATCGGTATTTTCAAGAGGATTGGAGCCCCAAATACTTAGGCGAAGTTTGTTTTGCTCTAATATCTTATTTGAATAATAAAAAAAATATTTATCACCTGACATAAAAATAGGAACCATACCCAGATGAGGTTTTTTCAACCAAGCTAATATGTTTTTTCTAATATTATTTCTTTTTAGATGAATATCGGCTGCAACAATAATATTTTCAACACCAAGTTTCCCGCATACACGCGCTGCATTTCTTCTGGCTAAATCAGTAACCATGCCCCAATCATATGTAAATGCAATTGGATTAAGCCCCAATTCTTTCTTTATAAAATGTAAACTATAAGTACTATCACGGCCACCACTAAAAGGCACAATACAATCTGGTTTTCCATTTTTACTTCTATACGGCTCAATCAATTCCTTTAGCTTTTCTATGGATTGAATATTATTCTTTGTTTTGTAATTGTTACAGTAATTACAAACACCTTTCTCATCGTATTCAATAAAAGGGAATGTTTCCGGTAAAAGACATTTTGTACATCTGCGAAGCTTCCTGATTGCATCAATATTATTTTCAAGCAGTTTGAACAAGTGCTGTTCTTTTGATCTATTGATAAAAACAGCGGGGTCAATGACCACCTCTCTTTTATTTATATCGTTGTCGAGAATGTGTTTATGTAAGTTGAATATATTTGTCTTTTTTACAGGAATGTTTTGATTTTTTGAAAGAATAGTGAATGACAATAAATTAAGCTCTGTCATCCCAAGCACAACACCTTTATTCGAGGTTATTTGCTTTACTTCATAATCTTTTCCAAATGGTGCAAAACAACTTTCTTTTTTGAGCTTTTCCAGAAAAAAGCCCTCCGATGCAAAAGTGACAAAATTTTCATTATCGGTAATGTAATATAAAGACCCGTTGTTGGTGGCGAGCACAAATTGATCTAGATCATGGAACATCATCGCTACAGAGTAAGTACCATCTAATTGGCTAAAGGATTTGCTGCACGCCACAGCTAAATCAGTTGTGCTTTTCAGTTCCTTGCATATAAGAGATGGAATGATCTCAGTATCAATACTGTAAGACCTTTCCAATTCTTGGTTCTGTTCCCAAAGTTCATCCACATTCACAATGATACCATTATGAATAACAAGCATATTATCTTTTAATACCGGCTGATTATTTTCTTCATTTAATTGTGAGCCGTTGGTTACGAGGCGGGAATGTCCAAAGGCACAGAAACCAGTACCTTTATGATAGCTTGTAAGACTATTATTAATCTCCCTTTTAAAATCATTACCCTTAAGTAATTGACTGATGGGGATGTCACCCTTAATAACATCTATCCTTTCTTCATCGGTTTTGCGAATAGCAATGCCGGAAGAATCCTTGCCGCGTGACTCGCTAAAGATGGCGATTTTTTCAAGAGACTTAAAAATATTATTGACCGGATATTTTGTATCAGGTTTTATGATGAAGCCAAATATTCCGCACATTGGTTTATGAACTTACCCTGTTTTGAAATAATAGTTGAGAAACGATTTTAAAAAAATATTTAACATCTGTTTTTATCGGGGATTGTAAGTATTGTTCCAAGTATTTTTGTTCCAAATTAACAACATCCTTAAAACTTTCTATCGGCTTTTCTGGCAATGGAGAAAGGAATCCTGGCTTTATCTGATAATACAACTTTTTATATTCATCTGGATAAAGACTAAAATAATGTTCGCTCATCGCTCTAATGCCGACAATCTTGATATCTCCTCTTAAAAAGTTAATTATCTGGATAATTTCATCAATATAGTATTTTCTAATAAAATGTCCATAACCAGTAATTCTAAAATCATTTAGAAACTTTCCAATAGTAGACAATCTTTCTGCTTCAAAGACTTTTTTCTGAATGTACTCACTATATGGAAACATAGATCTGATCTTGTATATCATTACAATTTTTCCATTAAGACTAACCCGTCTTAGTTTTATCACCGGATAATAAGAAGGATTCTTATTTGAAGAAGGCGTGTAAGATTTTCTCGCTAAAACAATGTTTAAACCATTATATTCTCTCTCTCCGAGAACTTCAAAACCAGTATAATGAAGACGCCCCCAACATTCGGCTTTTGAAATTGTCTTATATTTATTATTTGTGCAAAAAAAGTAAACCTTTTCTATAATTGGAATTTTCGGGATTGCCCGTGTGAAAAAAAAATACCATGGATAAACAATATATTTTAACAGAGAATTACTTTTGAGAAGCTTATATAATTTAGCCTGATCATAAGTTTTATAATTAAGTATAATTAAACCTTGATTAGAAATTGCATTATAATAATTAAGCAATGTTTTATTGAGATAAGAAATATTATTTATTATCGTTGGTACTATTAAACAACCTAAATTATTATAGTTCTCTGAGATTGCCGAGTTCTTTGTTGATGTTTTTATTGGCCCACATAATTTTATTTTATCTCTAAAATCTTTTATTAATTGAACTATCTCTCTTTTGTATAAAGTATCCAAGTCAAATAAATGATCAACTTCCTGAACAATGTCAATTTCTTCAAAAGATATTTGATTTGGCAAAGGTAATTGATCACTGATCAAGTTTTTTCCGTATATTCCATGCGAAGCACTTTTCTTAACAAATATCACAATAAGAATAGTGGCGAAGATGTCAGTAATTAGAAAAAAAATATATATCATTGATAATGAATATTCTGCCTTAAAACATGATGGTAATATTGAATAAAAGGTTACAAATAATATCCCAATAATAATGAGAGACTTAATTTCATGCACAAATATTTGGGATGCTGTAAAGTTAAATTCCTTAATATTAAACTTTGCAGTTATCGCACATGAAAGAAACCAAAGGATGATAAAACATATTAAGGGAAGATATAACAACATTGTATTTGCAAAGATGTGACTTAATATTTTATTTAAATCTCCTTTGATAATCTGGATTATTTGATAGTATTTCAATGCTTTTCGGAAACATTTCAATTAACCATGTCAGTAAAGATGATACATCTACACAATTATTTAACATTTGTTCTCTTTTGGCCATTTGCAAGGCTTTAAATTGATTAGTTTCTAATATTAATTTGACCTGAGATAATAATTCAACTTCATTAAAAGTATAGAAAACTAAACCATATTTTGATAATTCCTTTGGCTGTTCATATAATTGGAACCAACTATTGAATTCAATGGTTGGGACTCCAAGTACCGCTGCCTCAGCACATACTGTAGAACTATCACTAATAACCATTTTTGAAAATGCTAAAATATGTGCAATTTCATTTTTATTAAACAGTAAGATATATTTCTGCAAGTGTTGCGGTACTTCCCTTTCTGAATTTAATATTACCCGTCCATATTTTTCTAAATACTGTATAATCCTCGATAAAAGTTCATCATTAATACCATGCATGCCGGAATCATGATGTGATATTACGGCCACTGTTCTTATAAAGAAGTAAGTGTCTGGCTGTAAATTGTATTTTTTAATAATTTCAACTGAAGGAGTGAAGTGATTAGGATGCAGATGTCCAAGTGCTTTATAGCCGTAAAAGTTTATTTTTTTTGATTCGTATTTTCCTAAATAACAGATTTTGGGGGCAAAAATATAATCTGAAAACTTAAATAATATCCATTGGTTTGGTGCGCCTTTTAAATCATCATCTGTAACTAGAATTGACGGTATTTTCTTAATTCTTCCGATAATAACTAACAAATCACTGGTTACAAAAAGATCATATTTCTTATGGCGCGTTTTTAAGAACAGTTTTATAAGAGTTCTAACCGTATTGATAAGTATGCTTAAGATTAGTGGCACATTTTTTATTTTTCGGCCCTTAGGGAATAAATTGTAATATTTCCATCCTTCAGCAATTACAAGCTCCTCAAGTACATCCTTGCCATTGATAAAAATATCAATCTGATGTCCATTAAAGAGAAGCTTATTAATTGTATTTTTAAAGAGATGAAATTTTGCTGGATGACCAAAGTAAAAAAGAATATTCATAATTAAACCGAACTGGCGCTGCTGCGATAAACTTTATTCCATAAACTAAGATTGACCACTTTCCATATTTCTTTTGAAATATTTATTTTCTTATCTAGATGTTTTCTATATAATTTATTTGCCTTATGCACTAGATAAAATAGTATTTTCACCTGAAAATACACCTCTAACTTATTGTATTCATTACTTACCGCACAAAATTCTTATTGGTTTCACAGGTGGCCGGATCGACTGTAAAAATTTCACCTGCGTGCTCA
>DHGE01000074.1 GCA_002402635.1 Deferribacterales bacterium UBA4806 | reverse complement strand
CCTCTTCTTTGTGCAGCAATAGCTGCACCTATTTTATTCTCGAAAAGGCCACCGTTATTAAATGATACAAAACCAGCCCTATCAATTAGAGCTTTAACTTCTGCCGTCATATTTGCGAAGTAGACTGGAGAACCTATTATTATAGCATCAGCATTGAGCATTTTAGCCATACAGTCATTAAAGATATCATTTTTTACACTACAGAATTTATCTTTGTTTTTGGCGCAACCCATACATGCAATGCAACCTTTTATATTTTTACCTCCAATTTGCACAATTTCTGTTTTGAAACCCTCCAGCATTAATGGTTCTAATATTTTTTCCAGTAAAAACTGTGTATTTCCATTCTTTCTTGGGCTTCCATTAAAAGCTACTACTTCCATACTACCTCCAATAGTTAAATAAAGTGCTTTTACTAATTTAAAACAACATAAAAATGTACTAACATACTTACTTTTAAATAAGTCAGTTATGCTGATTTAGATTTTCATATAATTTATAATTTTGCTTTATAACTTCAGGTATAGGAAGTTCATAGGGGCATTTTTTTATACATATACCACAATCTGTGCAGTTATTTACACTTTCAATTTCTTTAGAAAAACTTAACACTTTCTCTTTATGCATTCTTTTTACTACAGATTTAAATTGCATAGCAAAAGGTATTATGACTCCAGAAGGGCAGGGCATGCAGTATTCGCATCTTCTACAAAATAATTTACCAAGTTCATTTTTATATTGTTCAATTACTTGTAAATCCATCTCATCTAATTGAATTTCTTTTTTTGAATAAATGTCAATTGCTTCATCAATCTGCCATTTTTCTTCAAAGCCAGGGATTGGGACTAGGTATTTAAAGTTTTTTAAAAATTTTAGTGCAACCTTTCCATTGTCCAGTGCTCCACCACCAAAGGGTTTCATAACAATTATTCCCAGGTTATTTTTTTCTGATTCAATAAAAACTTCATTTTCTGCCTGGCGTTCAATAAAGTTAAAGGGGAATTGGATTGTTTCAAATACACCTGTTTTTATAAGCTTAACAGCCATTTTATCATTGTGTGAAGTAACTCCAATGTGTCTGATCTTACCTGCTTCTTTTGCTTTATTTAAAGCATTGAGTGCTCCTTGCTCACTAAATATGATTTTAAAATCTTCTTCTTTTGAAACTTGATGTAATTGATATAAATCGATATAATCAGTTTTTAACCTTTTTAATGAGAGATCTAAATGCTCTGTGATTCCTTTTGCATCTCTTTTTAAAGATTTTGTTGCTATAATTACTTTCTTTCTAATTTTAGAGAAGGCTTTCCCTAATTTTTCTTCGCTATCAAAATAGCCATTTGCAGTATCATAAAAGGTGATGCCTTTATCAAAGGCATAATGAAGTAAGTCTACAGCATCATGACGTGTGAGCCTTGTTATAGGGATGCAGCCAAAACCAATAATAGAAACTATTAAATTAGTTTTTCCTAAACTTATATATTCCATAGTTCATTAATATATAAACTATGTGGTAATAATGCAACAATAACAATCTATCAACCTCGGAGGTTGGGATAAGTATCAATTTATATTGAATTTTGTCATCAAACAATTAAATTAACTTTAAAATAAAATTAGAGGTGTATACATGAAAGACTTTACATTCTATAATCCTACAAAAATAATTTTTGGAGAAAATAAAACAGAAAAAGTTGGCAATTATTTAAGGGGTAATAAAACTCTTTTGATGTATGGTGGAGGGAGTATTAAGAAAAATGGAATATATGATAAAGTGATTAACTCATTAAAACTGAATAATATTAATTATGTTGAAAAGGGAGGAGTAAAGCCGAATCCTATTTTATCTTTTGTTAGAGAAACAATAAATTTTGCAAAAAGCGAAAAAATTGATGCAATTTTAGCAGTGGGTGGTGGAAGTGTTATTGATTCAGCTAAAGCTATTGCTGCAGGATACTACTACGAAAATGATGTGTGGGATTTTTTTGTAAATAAAGCAAAAATTGAAAAAGCACTCCCTATTTATGTTGTATTAACGTTATCTGCTACAGCATCTGAAATGAATTCAGGTGCTGTAATAACTAATGAAGACACAAAACAGAAATTTAACATAAATGCAGATTCTTTATTTCCAACAGTTTCAATACTTGACCCTGTAAATACATACACTGTTCCTAACAATCAAGTTGCTAATGGTTGCGTAGATGCAATGATCCATTTACTGGAAGGTTATTTTACAAAAAACTATGAAAATACACCTATTCAAGATGGTTTTGTAGAAGTACTTTTAAGAACAATTATGTTTGAAACAAAGGAAATACTTAAGAATCCAATTGACTATGACGCAAGGGCAAATTTTATGTGGTCGGCAACTCTTGCTTTAAACGGTCTTACAACTGCAGGTATTGGTAACTATGGTTTTCCAAATCACATGATAGGCCATTCTCTGTCAGCCATCTATGATATTGCACATGCTCATAGTTTATCGATAGTATTTCCTGCATGGCTTAAATATAATTTTGATAATAAGAAGGAAAGAATTGTACAATTAGGTAAAGCTGTCTTTAATGAAAGTGATGCAGAGGCAACTATAAATAAAATTATTTCATTCTTCAAATCGATTGGCGTTCCAACAAACTTGCCAGATGCAAATATCGATAAAAAAGATATACCAATGATTGCTGAAAATGCTGTGGCTTTAGCAAAGAAATGGCAGTTAAATGATTATACTGTAGAAGTAATTGCCAAAATTTTGCAATTAGCAGTATAGATTATTTTTAAAAAAATTATTAAGCTATTTAACCTTTTATACTATGTCAGGTGTAAGCAGTCACCTGACATTACCTTTTTTACTTCACCATTGTCAGTTTGAACAAGTAGGGCACCGTCTGAGGATATGTCAATCGCTGTTCCTACAATATTATCATCTATTGTTTTGATAGATACTTTTTTATTTAAGGTTAATAATAAATTTTTATATATATCTAATATATTGTCACTCTTTACCTTTAGAAGTTCATTTTCTATATTTACTAAGAGTTTTTTAAACAATGCCTTTCTATCGATATGTTGATTTAGTGCTTCTTTTAATGAAATTGCATTTTTCATCTTTTTATGAATTTCATTATTCACATTAATTCCAATGCCAACATTGATTTGCTTTATTTTATCAAGTTCTGCTGTCATTTCTGTTAAAATTCCACAAACTTTTTTATTGTTTATTATAATGTCATTGGGCCATTTAATTTTCGCATCAACATTAAAAAGTTCATTCATAGTATTTGCTATCGCTACGGCAAAAAGTAATACAATTTTTGACCCATATAATAAGGGCAAGTCTGATTTTATGCAGTATGTAAAATATATGCCTCCTTTTTGTGAATACCAGAATCTATCAAAACGGCCTCTGCCTTTTGTTTGCTTCTCAGCAACTATAATGATAAAATCATTGTTTTTAAGCAGATTCTTTCCCATATCCATAGTAGATGAGATTTCGTCAAAGTGATAAATCCTGTTTGACCATTTATCAAATTCAAAAGGGAGAAGTAAATCTGGCACAGAGATTAATTTATAACCTTTATGGTTTGACTCAATAGTGTAACCTGCCTCTTTTAATGCTTTTATATGTTTCCAGAGGGCAACACGAGAAATTGATAATTCAGCTGCTAATTTACTTCCAGAGACGTATATGTTACTTCTCTTTAAAGCATTTAAAATAAAACTTTTAATGTCGTTAACCATAAATATTTATGAAAAAATTATATTACATATCTATATATCTATAAAGTAATAAATACGCTCTTATAGTGCAGCATTTGTTAATCTTAAAATTATTTTAAAACTTTATCAAATTATATTTGACAAAATTACGTTAATTAGTTAACCATTTATTAAATTTAGTTAACGAATTAATAGAGGCAGTTTTGATCAAAATCGTATCAAAGACCATACTATTAGTTGTATTACTTTTGAACTATTTATTTGCAGATGAATTAATATTGCCTGAGGTTGTAGTAACAGGTACATCTATCCCACAAAATATTCAGTCAATTGGAAGGAATGTGACAGTTATAAATAGAGATGATATAGAAAAAAGTGGAAAGAAAAATATCGATGAATTATTAGACTCTGTAAGCGGCGTTGATGTAAAATCAAGAGG
>DHGE01000021.1:59617-63628 GCA_002402635.1 Deferribacterales bacterium UBA4806 | reverse complement strand
ACAATGCAGTTTTAAAAACTTTACACCGTGTTTTACTGGAGGCTCAAAAAAGTCAATATGCCCCTGATAAAACTGTTTATGCATTGGATGCATTAAAATTTACGATGCAACTTCCACTTGATCCATCTGCTTTGATCGGTTTTATTCAACCTCTTATAGATACGTTAATTAAGGCACCAATCGAGCTGTTAAAGAGTGTTTTCCCAATGATTCAAAGTGCAGTTGAAACTATTTTAAGTAGTATTACATCGAAAATGCCGCTTGAAAATCCCCTTTCATCGAGAGATGTTATGATGTTACAAGAATTACAAAATGCACTTGATGAAGCAATCCAAAGTAACTATGAACCTGAGAAAGTATCGTATGCTTTAAATCAATTAGAGAAAGTTGTTACACAAGATAATGGACTTGATGTTAATCAATTACTGGGATTAGTAAGTCCAATAATTGATGTATTAAAAACATTTGTTATAGCAATTCCAACTCAGATTATTGGTATATTATCTGAGTTAATGGGTACACTAGATACACTAACAGGAGCTCTATCTGGCCTTGGCGCCGGATCCCGCGGCAGATAGTAATATTTAGACGATAGTAAAAGTTAGCTAATAGATGCCAGGTACTTGAAAGTTTAAGCACCTGGCATTTTATTTTATAGATTTTAAAAAGTTAGCTATTTTATACTAGTAAATTTTATAAGTTACTTTTCGAAGTTAAAGCAGTTAGCATAAATCAAAGAGCTTTTAATTTATGATTAATTAATATGTGAGATTTTTGACAGTTTTTTTGATGCTAAAAATTTATAGATTTTTTTACATTTATTTTTTTTATGTAGGAAACAGGAATAAATACTGAAGCAATAATAGTAATATATAAAAGAACTAATAAGCCTGCAATTGATGAATAGGGTATAAATATATCTATTAACCAACCAAAGGATATGATATTGATAATCTTAATCATAATAAAACTGATTAGGCCTCCTAAAATAAAACCTAAAAAAATTCCTGCAAGGCCCACAATTGAGGCTGAACACATAAAAATTGATTTAATTTTATTATAAGAGCAGCCAATGTACCTTAAAATACTAATATTGTGTGATTTTTCCAAAATAATAGTAAAGATGGTATTAATCATACCAATTAAAGATATTATAAAAGCAATAATCTGAATTGCATAAGTGATCGCAAAGGTTCTGTCAAATATTTCTAAGACACGAACCTTTAGTCTATTGTTGTCATAAATGTCAATAGCAACTGATGAAGGCAGCCTTGACTCTAATTTCTTTATAAATTCACTGCTTGAAGCACCTTTCTTTAAGTAGATATTGAGCTGTGTGGTGTCATCTTTGTGCCATAATTTTTCAAGCCAGTATCTGTCAAAGATAAGAAAACCCATTGTTGATGAATAAGTTTTAAATATTTCACGCACCCTAAAAGCAACTGTGCCTTCTGGGGTAGCTATTTTTATAATATCTCCGATCTTTATATTATACTTAATTGCAAAATATTCTGAGGCAGCCACTTCCTTTTTCTTTCCGATATCTGGATCAATAATATTTTTTGTATATTTTTTAACTACATATTCATTAGCAAATCCAAAAAGGGTGGGTTTGCCTTCATAAAAGCCCTGCAACGTTCTAAACTGATTAACATCTTCAATCTCTTTAAAATCTTTTAAAATATCATTTACTGATGTTGATAGAGGCTCAAAACAGAAATTTGAAGAACATGATGATGCCTTAATAAAAACATCAAACTTTAGATTCTGATCAATCCACTCAGTTAGATTTCTCTCAAAGGAGTGAATTAATACAAAAAAGCTAATGATAAGGGCCGAACTGATCATTACAGATACGAGAGCAGTTGAAAACCTTGTGATGCTACCACTAATATCATTTAGTGAAATATTTCCTATAAAGCTGAAAGCTTTTTTAATAGGCCTTTTAATAATTTTTAAAAAAATCTTTAAATATATTGGTGTTATGAAGGTAAAACCAAAAATAATAAGAAAAATCCCTACATAGGATAATAGGGGTTGGTTAAAAGGATGCTTTAAATATTCAAAAAGGGATATTAATATTCCAGAAAAGGTTAAAAATATACCACAAATAAAAGAAATTTTATAAAGATTGGCAAAACTAGTTTCAGCTATGCTTGGTAATGAGGCAGAAATTGGGCTGACCTTTGAAGCTTCATAGGCAGATATAATTGATGCAATGATAGATGTTGCTATACCTATTGTTAATGCTTGCAATATATTTTTTAGATTTAAAAATACATCATAAATACTAATGGGTGTATATATAGTTGATATAGTTTTTTCCGCCATAGATATGGAAAAAAAGGATAGAAATTGAGCTAAAATAATACCTATTATTGAACCAGTAAGACCAATAATTGCACCTTTAATAATGTAGAGAAGTAGAATATGTTGCCTTTTAAAACCAATACATCTTAAAATGCCTATATTTGGTCTAGATTTTATAACAGATGTAAAAACAGCATTATATAATATAAAAAATCCTACCAGAACAGCTATGAAACTTATAAATTTTAAATTGTATGTAAAGGATTGTACAATACTTTCTTTTCTTTGGAGCATATCATTTTTCTCTAATAATAAATAATTAGGTGGAAGAATGTTACTTAATCTTTTAGTGTTTTTTAAATAAACATCAATTCTTGATAGGCCATAAATATTAAATAATTCTTGGCAATTGCCTATATCCATTATTACAAAGTTTTCTGGTAAAACTTTTGTCGAATAAAAGCCCTTTACTATAAAGGTGTATTTTCTATCAGATACAATTAGGTTTATAGTGTCATTTAATTTTATTTTATGGGTTTTAGCAAAATTTTCATTTAATATGATAGCATTTGGTATTGTGAAGAAATCCTGCAGTGCTCCTTCAAACTGATTAAAAAATCTATCTACTTTAACAGTAAATATATCAATGCCATATATCTTTAAATAATCTTGTACGACATTATCCATTATACTGTTAATAGTGATAACTGGTGATAAATCATTTGTTATTTGAGAAACCTTTTTGTAAAAGTTATTTGAAATAAATTGATCTGTAGTGGGAACAACTTCATAATTGTAGCCTTCAGATAAAGAATAAACATCAGATTTAAAGGTTTTGATCCCTCTATCTGTTGCAATGCTTACTGATATATAAAGTGCAATGCCTAATGCTACACCTATTATAGAGAGAATTGTTAGAGTTTTTTCTCTTTTAAAGTCAGAACAAATTATATGAAAAAAAGCCTTAATAGTATGCAACTACTCAATTACCCCATCACTGATGTGAATAATGTTTTCTGCCCACTTTGCAACTAAATTGTCATGGGTAACTAAAACGATAGTAGTTTTGCTCTCTGTGTGTAAGCTTTTCAAGAGTTTTAGAATACTCTCACCTGTTTCACTATCAAGACTCCCTGTAGGTTCATCTGCAAATATCATTTCAGGATTATGTATTAACGCTCTTGCAATTGCTCCCCTTTGTCTTTCACCCCCTGAAAGCTGAGCAGGCAATTTATCCTTGTGATTAATGAGGCCTACTCTAACTAAAGTGTCAAGCACCTTTTTTGTGTCGTACTTTTTATTCAAATACAGGGGTATTGCCACGTTATCAAAGAGGGTTAAATTATCCAATAAATTAAAGAATTGAAATATGAAGCCAACTTTCTTTTGTCTGTATTCAGTCATTTTTGTATCATTTGTAAAATTGAGTCTATTCCCATTAACATAAATACTGCCCTCGTCGGGCCAATCAAGGCCTGATAGAATATTTAAAAGTGTAGTTTTACCAGAGCCAGATCTACCCATAATTGCTATAAACTGACTGCGATTGATTCGAAAGTTTATGCCTTTCAGTACATGCTGATTTCCATAATATTTATGAATATTTATAGCTTCTATCATGAGTCTTCTCCATAGCCTGTTAGTTCTACATAAGCTTTGCCTGAACTGCTGCCCTCAACTTTGCAGGCTCCTTCCCAGTAA
>DHGE01000021.1:56626-59603 GCA_002402635.1 Deferribacterales bacterium UBA4806 | reverse complement strand
TTTTCAGAGGGTATTTTGATGCTCCACCTTGATGGATATTTTGCACCACTTTTTTTCGATTTATAATATTTGAGCGGTTTAACCGAAAAATCCTTTAATTTCAGTATTTTGTAAGTGCCATCTGGATAAACAAGTGCACCACTTGAGACTTTTTGTATATTTCCATTAATATCTCTTATTAAATAGAGCATAATATCTAATTCATTGTCAAGTTGAATGGAAAACCAATCCCAACCTTTCACCTGTGATGCATCATAGTCAGAATTTATTTCTCTATCAAACCAGGCTAATCCTTTTACTTTGTAAGCTTTGTTATTTAGTTTAAGAGTTCCTTCAGCTAATAATCTTGTTATAGAAAAATAGAGGGATGCGCATTTACTGCAATTATCTACCTTTTGAGAGTAACCTTTATTCCCATTTTTCACAGGTCCTTTTAGTGAATTTAGTTTAAGATCAATAGTAAAATCTTCGGACTTTGTAAAAATATGAAAGTTATTTATGTCTCCCTTTAAATAATTATTATTAAGCCACACGATGGTATTATTTTCTGACACACCGGCTGAATCAAAGGTCCCCCTTGAAATTTCACTATTATAATAAAATTTTTTGTTATCAATATCAGTTATTGCAGAGTGTAACATATATGCTTTTTGCAACCTAAAGGGGCTTTGAAATTCTCTACTATTTACATTTATTACAAAAAAGGTTACCTCAAAGCCAAATTGTTTGTTTTCTTTACTTTCTAAGTGCCCTGTAAAATACCACCATTGTGAAGCAAAGTTGTCTTTATAATAGAGGTCAGCTGGCAATTCAACTGAATCAAGCCTGCTTAGCACATTGAAATTCTCAGAATAAACAGTGCTCAGTAACAATTGAAACAGCAAAAAAATTATGAAAATAGACTTTTTTAGCATAATAATAAGATAACTTAATCTATTGGTCAATTATGCTATTTTAAATCAAATTGTATTTTTTTCAATATTCCATCCATTAATTACGAATTCAGGTTCAATATATTTGTATCGTCATAAAATTTAGTTTTTAAATGTTTTTGTTCATTGGGCAGCATTGCAAAATAATTATTGTCCCAATAGATTGGTGTAATTAATTCACTATTGATACTATCAATNNTCATTACTTAGGATGATCTTGTTTGGTGCTTGTGCATAAGATTGTTGGTTTATAAAAAAAATTGAAAAACAGAAAATAATGAAAGTTAATAAAAAAATTTTTGTTTTAAGCATCCTATCTCCCTATATAATTATTAACACATATTACCATAAAATGTTTAATTTTTACAATATATCAAAGAGACCTAAAAGTCTAAAATAATATATTGTTTTTATTATAATTTAAAAATATATTGTGGAATGAGTATTTGAGGTGCATATATGAAAAATATTTTGAAGATTTCTAAGGCATTAGTTTTTGCACTTATGTTTCCTTTATTTTTAAATTCTGAATTACCTGCAGAGTGCACAAATCAAAGGGGAATGGACAGAATAATAAATAACCCCAATAATTATTTTAATAGAAATATATCTGTAGCAGGCCCTGTTGAAAGATTTTTGGATGAGAATGAAGGTGGTCCCGGCTTTGTCATAAAATCAGCTGAAGGTAAAGATTTTTTTGTTACAGGTGGCAACATTGTAACAGATAATGAGGGCAATACGCTCTGGCAAATAAAAAAAGATATTAATACAACTGATGCATTTGGGGAGCCTATTATTGCTCTTGTTGTAATAAAGCTTTATCCTAAAGATTATATTGCAATAGAGGGAAGTATTGCTAAACATGAGAAGCTCCCATTTGCAATGTCAATTGCTCAAATAGAAACTTTTAAACCAGAATATACTTTAAAAGTAGATGCAAATAAAAATTTTAATATATCTATTTCAATGCCAATTCATCCTAACTATGATTGGGTGCTCAGTAAAATGCAGAGTTATTTTTATTGCAATGGAAAGGCAAAATTAATAGATACTGAAATGGTACCTCCCACAAGTGGATTAATAGGCTCAACCAATAAAAATTTTATATTCAAAGCTGGTAGAAGTGGCTTTAGTTCTTTGAAATTTGATAATTTAGATTACAGCGATAAAGATAGGCCGAAAAGGATTAATAGTAAAAGTTATTTGGTATTGATAGAGTAAAGCCAACCAACTATTTATAGTTTTTTAATAATATTAATGTGGAATACTTAAGTGTTTATTGAAGGGTCTTTTATTGAGCATGGCAGCCCTACCAAGCATTTTCCACAAACATCGGCGTATCCAATTGATTTATAATATTTTGCACTTTTTAGACAAATTTCATAACATTTTTTTCTATTAAATATGCTTCCTTCATAAGCATTCATAATACATTTGTTTTGGCAAACACCGCAGCTTCCATTAATTTTATATAAACATTTTTCCTTTATCTTTATATCCTCGTAATGTGAGAATTCATAATTAGTTATTATAGTTCCTAATCTTCCGCAGCAGCCAAATTCAGTAATTAACATATTATTAATGCCAAAAGTTCCAATGCCGGCCAAGTAAGCAATATGACGATGAGACCAATTACTAATTAATTTTTCTTTATCAAAATTATGGGTTGCAGGGATTTTACCAGTAGAAAAACCATTCTTTTTCATTAACGATTCAACTTCATTACTAATATTGTTTATTAAATCATTTGTTTTTATATATGCTAAAGCCCACTTTCTTGACGCCATTTTCCCTGCTATGTTGCTTTTAACTATTTCATTAGTGAAGGGGATAAAAAAACTAATAATACTTTTGGCGTCATTTAATATATCCTTTGGAAGTAGATGCTTTGGTGAAACAATCCTTTTTAAATCTATTATCTTTTTGTTTTCTGCAGAGATTACTTTTATTAATGGTTTTCTATAAAAATCTTTGCTATCATTCGATCTACTATAATGTTCAATGGTATTATCTATTGTATTTATAATACTGCTAAGCATAATTAT
>DHGE01000021.1:0-56609 GCA_002402635.1 Deferribacterales bacterium UBA4806 | reverse complement strand
AATCGGGGCGAGAGGATTTGAACCTCCGACCACACGAACCCCATTCGTGTACGCTACCAAACTGCGCTACGCCCCGTAAACCACTATTTATTATGTTTTAAAAGTGTCAAAATTTCAAGAAGTTCTTTTTTAACTTCATCTAGAAGGCTATTGCTGTGTAAGTCATCATTGTTACCATTAAGTTTTATTTTTGCTCCTTCTATAGTAAGTTTTTCTTCATATAACATATGTTTTATTTTCTTGATAATATCAATATGTTTAACTGTGTAATATCTATGTTTAGAGCCGACCTTAATTGGTTTCAATTGTTTGAAATGCTTTTCCCAGAACCTTAATATAGACGGTTTCAACTCAGTTATTTCGCAAACTTCTCCAATTTTGTAATAGATCTTATTATTGCTTTTTTCCATTTAACTCGTTTTTAAAGACCTTACTTGGCTTGAAAACTACAACATTTCTTGGCTCAATTACCTTTTCTTCACCAGTTTTAGGGTTTCTACCAATGCGCCTGCCCCTTTTTTTTACCTCAAAACTACCAAAGCCAGAAAGTTTTATAGAATTCTTTTCAAGTAGATTTTCTTTAATCGTTTCAAAAATAGTGTCAACAACAACATTAATGTCTTTTTTAGTTAAACCTAGAGAATTATAAATGTTTTCAACTATTTCTGCTTTTGTCATATATCCCTCAAATTAAAGAATTATAATATATTATTATTTATTATACTAATAAAACGGAACCTAGTAAATATCATATTAAAATATATAATTAGCAAGTTTTAAAAGCAATATCGATTACATATTTTCTTGAATTCTAATATTTTTTCTACCTATATTAAAGGAGCTTATAAATTCAGAAGCTTCTTTTCTATCTGAAAAATTGTTTATCATTAGATCATAGGAAATTATATTCCTACTTTTTTTTACAATAATTGCAGGAATGTTTTTTGTTTTTGCAAATCTTATTGCTTCCTCCTTGCTATTAAAACTTTTTATAAAGGCGACTTCACGTGAACCAATAAATTTATTTGTACCTTTTGTAGGCTTATATAAATTCCATATTGTTTTAGTCTTACTATTTTTTCCCAGGATTTTTATTTTTTTGCCTGGATAGGATTGTATTTTTCTTTTGATATTATCTAATATTTGAGGATCAACGTAATATAATTTAACACTATAGGTAGTTTCTATTTGTGTCGATTTTGGAAGTTGTTTATTTTGTAAATCAATGTTATCATTTTTAGCTATTCTTGGACTTTCTGGCTTTTTAACATTGTTGTTAGTATCATTAAGAGATATTGCTGGTAAGTTTTCCCCTACAAACTCGATTGTACCTATGACAATATCTTCTCCCTTTACTGTGTAATCTGACACAATATTCTCATCTGGAGTTATCTCCGTTGGTTTACTACTTGTGGAAATTTGATTTTTGTTATTCTTTAATTCTTCTGATGGGAGTGTGACAAGATTATATTTTATTAATTCATAAAATTTAAATCCTGTAAATCCTATAACAACAATTAATGCAGCAATCGTCAAATAGATAAATATATATGATTTTTTTCTCTTTTGCTTTATTATTGAAGTTAATTCTTCTTTTTCATCTATGGCCTCATTAACATCTTTTTTGCGGTGAAGTATTTCATCTATTTCAGAAAAACTTTTATCAAAAAATTTTAACAGGTCAATTTCGATCATTATCTTTTGTTATTCTTCTTTTTTAGCAGCTTCTATTATTTTTTCAGCTATTGATGGAGGAACTTCATCATAATGGCTAAATTCCATTGTAAAAAATCCTCTACCACCTGTCATACTTCTCAAGTCAGGTGCATATTTTAATATTTCAGCCATAGGGACTTTTGCTCTTATATGTGATCCATTTTTATGTGGTTCAACATTTTCAATGCGACCGCGCCTTGCATTTAAATCTCCTATTACTGCCCCAACAGTATCTTCCGGGACAAAAATATCCATAATCATAACTGGTTCTAATATTACTGGGCTTGCTTGTGCTGCAACACTTTTAAATGCCATTGAAGCAGCTATTTTAAATGCAAGATCCGAAGAATCTACAGTGTGATAGGATCCATCATAAAGAATAGCCTTAAAATCAACCATTGGGAAACCTGCTAACACTCCCATTTTTGAAGCTTCTACTAATCCCTTTTCAACTGCAGGAATATAATTTTTTGGAATAGCACCGCCAACAATGTTATCAACAAACTCGAAACCAGAACCTCTTTCTAAAGGCTGCAATTCAATCCAAACATCGCCGTATTGACCACGCCCCCCTGATTGTTTCTTATATTTGCCCTGTCCTTTGGCTGATTTTTTAATCGTTTCTTTGTAAGGGACCTTGGGAGTTTTTAACTTAACTTCTACATTGAATTTTTTCTTTAATTTATCAATAATTGTTTCAATATGCATTTGTCCCATGCCACTTATTAGCAGTTCTCCTGACTGTTCGTCTCTTGAGATCTTAATACTTCTATCTTCTTCAGTTAATCTATGTAAAGCATTACTGACTCTTTCTTCATCCTCTTTTGATTTTGGCTCAAGTGAAAAGGTAATAACAGGTTCCCCTAGAGTAACCTCATCAAAAACAATTATATTATCTTTGCTGCAAAGAGTGTCGAATGTTTCTGTAGATTTTAATTTATTTACCATTGCAATTTGTCCTGCTGAAACTGAATCAGTTTTGATATGGTTTTTCCCCTGTAATAAAAAAATTTGATTTATTTTTTCCATTTCCTTTTTATTTGCATTATATATTTCCATATCATTTTTTAATTCACCTGAATAAACTCTAAAGAGTGTTAATTTACCAGCAAAAGGATCTATAAACGTTTTAAAGACAAAAGCAGAGAAATTACTATTTTTTGGATCAATTGTAATAACTTCATTATTATTAGTTTTTCTGGCCCTCTTAAATTCACGTTCAATGGGAGAGGGCAAATAGTTAATAATGGCATCTAATAGTAATTTTGCACCAATATTTTTTACTGCTGAACCACACATAACAGGTATAAATCTTTTTGTAATAGTTCCTTCTCTTACCCCTTTCATTATCTCTTCATCACTTATTACTTCTCCTTCAAGATATCTCTCTAATAAATCATCATTTATTTCACATATTGTTTCTACTAATTTATTTCTGTAATTATCTGTGATTTCTTTATATTCATCAGGTACTTCTACTATTTTATATTCTGCTATACCCTCTTTCTCATATAAAAGGGCAACATTCTTTATTAAGTCAATAACACCTTTAAAATTTTCTTCTTTCCCTATTGGAAGCATAATTGGGACCACTTTCACACCAAATGATTTTTCTATATCTCCGATTGTTCTAAAAAAATCTGCTCTTTCTTTATCCATTTTATTAATAAATATTATTTTAGATAAATCAAATTGTTCTGAGTAATCCCATACTCTTTCAGTTTCAGCTTTAATCCCACTAATAGCACTTGCAATTAAAATAGCACTACCTACAACAGATAGAGCAGCCTTAGTTTCATGTAAAAAATTTCCATACCCGGGGGTATCCAATATATTAAGAAGAATTTTATTCCATTCTAATGAACATACTTTGGCATTAATAGATATCTTTCTCTCTACTTCAACTGGGTCAAAATCCATAATTGATGTTCCATTGTCGACAGAACCTAATCTATTAGTAAGATTTGCATTAAATAAAATAGCTTCAATAAGACTGGTTTTGCCTGCTCCTCCATGTGAAATAAATGCTACATTTCTTATTGACTCAATTTCCACAGCCATAATACCCTCCATTAATTAATGTTAAAATTTTATCAGATATGTCAATTAGTTTCAATAATACATTGTAATGACTAAAAATATTTTAATTGCAGTTAATTTTTAGTAGAACATTGATGGCAGTTTGTCATAAGCGCTTTCAGCTAAACCTATGAAATTTCTTTTGCCGAAAAGTTTAAAAGCTGCATAAGCTATCATTTCAGCATTATCTGTACACAATCTGGGTGGTGGAATATACAACTCTATGTTTTCGAGTTGTTCTCTTAAATAATTTTTTATGTAATTATTTGCAGCCACACCTCCGGAAATTATAAGTTTTTTTATATTATGTTTTTTCCTGTTGATAATAATTTTTTTAAACAATGTTTTAGCTACCGTAAATTGGAAAGATGCAGCAATATCTTCTGGTTTATAGCAATTCTTGTTGACGAGTAATTTAATATATGTTTTTAAACCACTGAAACTAAGATTTTGGCTGTTTTCCATTGCTATAGGCATGGGAATACTTGTACTATTACCATTCGAAGCTAACTTTTCAATATGTGGCCCCCCTGGATAACCCAGGTTTAACATTTTAGAGACCTTGTCAAATGCCTCTCCTAATGCATCATCTACTGTTTTAGCAATTAATGAAAAGTTATAACAATTATCAACAAAAAACAAATGTGTATGCCCGCCTGAAATAATTAATGAAAAATATGGTGGATAAAGTTCCTCATATATTAATTCAGCCGATAGAGTATGTCCTAGTAAATGATTTATTCCGATCACTGGTTTTTTAAGAGCATATCCTAATGCTTTTGCAAAAGCCAATCCAGTGAATAATGCACCAATGAGACCAGGCCTATTTGTTACTCCAATTAGATCAATTTCTTTTAGAGACAACTTGGTTTTATCTAAAAGTTCTTTTAAGAGAGGCTCTAATTTAATTATATGATTTCTAGAAGCTATTTCTGGAACAACTCCTCCAAAAGGAGAGTGTATATTAATTTGAGAAGAAACAACAGATGCAAGAATGCTTGGTTTCTTATTTTGTTGTGCTGATCTATATATCGCTAATGAAGTTTCATCACAGGATGTTTCTATGCCAAGTACAATCAAACCTAGAGTACCTCATCAACAAAGACAAATTTAATTCCCTCTTTATCGTAAATAGGTAGAGCTTCTTCCAATGCTTCTATTGTTAGAGGTCTAACATGACCAATAATTATTATATTTTTTTTTGTTTTTGCTAAATTTACTGCTTCTTTAATTTTATTCAGAATTAGATCTATATTATTATCATTATCAATAAACAAAGCATTATACCCACATTTTTCCATTATACTTTTACAGACTTCATAAGCAGTACTTTTACTGGAGGTTCTACTGTCAACAAATATATTTGTATATCGTCTTATACTTTTTAAAACAAGTGTTGTTTTATCTTTATTTTCTGTAAATTTAGAGCCCATGTGGTTATTCATGCCATTAATATTTCCTATACGTTCAATATCCTTATTTATAATTATATCAATCAGATCTGACGGTGTATTTAGCAAAATGGCACCCTTACCTGGCTCTGTACTTGGATATCCATGTGGTTGCAATGGAAGATGTAAAAATACATGTTTTTTTGCACTTCTTAGTAGTTCAGCAGATTTTTTATCATAGGGAGTGAAAGGTAGAATTGATACTGTCAGATGGTACGGTAAGTTTGCTACTCGTTTTATTAGCTCTAGGTTGTTACCGCCATCATCTAAAATTATTGCTATGTTGGCAATGTATTCTTTCTCTTTTACTATAGTTTTTTCTTTTTTAGGCAATGTTTTTTTTATTCCTTTTTTAAAAAGTTCTATTTCAACCTGAATATTTCCTTTACTAGCTAATATAGTGTCATCCTCAATAATTTTGAAACCATATTTATTAAGATTTGATTTTAGAGCACTATCTAGCAAATCATATATTTCCTCATCAGCTATTAAGCTATAATAAACTTTAATAAATTCACCATCTTTATAAACCTTATATTCTCTAAGGCTATCCAATCCCTGACTATGATTAAATAATGTCAGTCTTATATCCTGATTTAATTTATCAATCTCATTGTTTGTTTTAAGCTGGTTTTCGCTCTTTATAGAGTGATATAGAAAATATGAGCCTCCAAGAAGAACAACTATAAAGAGCATTGTAATAAATATTGCTATTTTCTTTAAAATTGGCTTTGGCCTTTTATTGTATTTTTTCTTTAGATGATTTCGCCGAGCCGCCATAGGCTATTAGTCCTTTCAATATTTCCATAGCAATATTAAGTTGCAGATCTTTATATAATGATGTTTTTGTTTTATTATCTAAGAAAATTTGTTGTTGGCTTTTCTCGTTTTCTCCAATAATATGTTTTTCCAATGTTCTTTCATTAAAGGTTTGCCCTGATTCATCTACAACAATTTTTCCTTCGGGAACCATCACATCAGGCTTTATACCAATACCCTGAATTGATCGGCCCTTTGGTGTATAATATAATGCTGTTGTTAGTTTGATTGCTGATTTATCTGGCATTGGGATTACAGTTTGCACCGATGCTTTGCCAAAAGTTTGTGAGCCAACAATTAGGGATCTTTTGTAATCTTGCATAGCTCCAGCAACTATTTCCGATGCTGAGGCACTTCCACCATTTACTAAAATGACCATAGGAATATCTAAGAGTTTATAATATACATTTTCTGTTTTAAAGTGTTGCTCAGTATTGTTTCTATCTTTTGTAAAAACAACTGTTTTGCCTCTTTCTAAGAAAATGCTTGATGTCCTAATAGCTTCTGAAAGTAGTCCTCCTGGGTTATTTCTGAGATCAAGGATAATACCTGTAATATTATGTTTCTTTTTTAGATCTTTTATAGCTGTTATCAATTCTTCTGTAGATTTGTTTTTGAATTGAATAAGCCTAATATAGGCAATATCATTATACATTTCTGTTTTTACTGACTTAATTTTTATTATCTCCCTAGTTAGAACAACATCAAAGGGTTTTTCTTGTCCATTACGAAATATTGTTAATTTTACTTGAGTTTTAGGTTCTCCTCTCATTTTTTTAACTGCCTCTTCTAAGGTCATTCCACTGGTTGCAATATCATCGATTTTTACAATAATATCGCCTGATTTTAATCCTGCCTTTGTTGCAGGTGTATCTTCAAGAGGAGCTATAATTGTTAGTAAATTGTCTTTTATGCTTATTGTTATTCCTAACCCTCCAAATTCTCCTTCAGTTTCTACTTTAAATTCTTCATATAATTCTGGTGATAAAAAAGATGAATGGGGGTCTAATTCTGTTAGCATGCCCTGAATTGCACCATATACTAGTTTTTGAAGATCAACATCTGTTACATAATTTTCTTCTATAATAGCTATTGCTTTTGCTAAGTTATCTAAATGCTGATATGTAGAATCTTTTCCAGCATATAATTTTGTTGATAATGAAATTGATGAGATAATGATAGCTAGAACCACGACTGTAACAATAGATTTAATAATGAGCCCTTTTCTTCTTTCCATTTATGCCTCCTTTTTAAGCCATTCCAAAGGGTCTAAAGCTTTATCTTTCTGCCTTATTTCAAAGTAAATATATGGATTATTAACTGTTCCTTCAACATTAATTTTACCTATAGGCTCCCCAGATTTAACTGATTCATTTAATTGTACACCAATTAAATCGAGATTTGCATATACAGTAAAGTAGTTATTGTCATGAGCTATAATGACAATATTTCCATATCCTTTGATCCAATTTATATACTGTATTACGCCATTGAAAACAGCTTTAACATTTTCATCATTTTTTGATAATATTTTAATTCCATTATTATAAATACTATTTTGTAGTGATTTATTATTATTTTTAACAATCTCTCCTTTAATTGGCCAGGGAAGTTTTCCCTTAAATTTCGCAATACTATTGGTTGTAGTATTTTGAGGTTGTTTGCTTATAAGTTTGAAACTTTCTTCTAGAGCATCTTTTTTCTTTTTCAACATTTCAATATAAGCTTTTTTTATTGTGGTGTCTTCATTTAACATAGCAAGTGTATGTTTGTATCTAATTTGTTCGTTTTCATAACGAATAGCTAATAAATCTCTTTTATTTTTTAAACTGACTAATCTTTGCTTTGCTATATTTAATTTGTTTAATGTGTTTTCATAATCTGTTTTTATATTTTTATAGGCTAAAATTTTATTGTAAATCCTTAAATTAATATATTCAGCAATATCTAAATTTTTTAATATTTGGTGATAGTTATCTGTTAGAATTAAAGCTTTTACTTTTAACATTTGAAAATTTTCTAATATGTAAATGTTATTCTGTTTTATTTCATTTTCCAATAATTGAACTTTTTTTTTGAACATATGAGATTTTTTCTCACTTCTATTAATTTCTTTAAGTAATTCTTTGTATTCTAGATTTAACTGACCTATTGCATGACGTAAATATAGTAATTTGTCTTCAATAATAGAAATATTTTTAGATATACGCATTTTTGAATCTTCTATATTTTCTAATTCTTTTTCTTGCGACTCAATCTCTTTTTTAATTTTATCAAGATTACTAATATCTTTATTGTTAGAACTATTTTGACTGCTTGCTTCAATAATTGATGCAATAAGAAAGATAAAAAGAAAGAATATCAAGCTTTTATTCATTATATTCTTTAGCATTATTTAAGAATACCCCTAGACTATACAAACTTGAAAAAGCAGCTATAAACATGGCAATTGCAAGAATAGATCCTACAAGATAGAAGGGTGGAAACCTCAATATGTTGATAGATAAGGTGTCCAATATTTTTGAATTTAAAAGATAAAAAATTATAAATGCTGTAAAATATGCGACTATAAAACTAATGAAAACTTCAAATAATGTGCATACAATATAGGGAATTACAATAAATGGTTTGGTGGCTCCTACAAGACTATAAACCATTATTTCCATTTTATGTTTTGCCAAATTAATTTTTATTGTGTTGTAAATTATTGACGCAACAGAGATTGAGATTAAGAGAGATATAATAAAGATAAAGAGATGGATACCAAATTTTATAGTTAAAAAATTAATTACCCATTTTTCACCATATGACGTTGTGGTGAATATACCATACTTATCAATATTTTTCTGAAATTCCTTTACATAGTCAACATCGGTGTACTCATTTTTAAGGGTTATTTCTATAAAAGATGGGAATAATTCCTTTGGGATGTTTTCTATTTCTCTTGAATTCCCTAGTTGTTCTTTCATATATTCAAATGCATCTTCACTACTATAAAATTTAACATCTTTAACCGCTTCAAGCTGTGATATTTCTTTAATTATGTTTTTGACTTCACTGCTCTGATTATCATTTATAAAGGCCCTTATTGTTTGTATTTTAGCTAAGTTTTCAAGAAATTTATTAGAAGAAAAACCTAAAATAAAAAGTATATTGTAAACAAAAAATATAGTTGCTATAGTTGCAATTGTTATTAAATTTATGGCCATGTTTCTTTTGAATAAAACGAAGCCCTTGTTAATCAGAAATATTAACTTTCTCATTTTTTAAAGAAGAATCAAAAACTAACCTTCCATTATTTAGTTCTAATATCCTAGCTGGATATTTTTCAATTAAAGCTTTATCATGTGTTGCAAACAATACTGTTTTATCTTGAAAAAATTCGTCCATTAATTGCATAAGTGAATCAGCTCTTTTTTCGTCTAAATTACCTGTAGGCTCATCTAGTAATATAATTGGAGGATTATTAATCAAAGCTCTTGCTATTGCAACTCTCTGTTTTTCTCCACCCGACAAGAACTTAACGAGCATGTTTCTTTTAGTATATAATTCAAGTTTCTTTAATATTGCTTCAACATATAATTTAATTTCTTTCTGTGGCATATAAAAAATTTCCAGTGCATAAGCAAGATTTTGAAAAACAGTTAAATCGTAAATCAATTTAAAATCCTGGTAAACAACTCCTACATTTCTTCTTAAATAAGGGATACTTTTATCTGATATCCTGCTAACATCTTTCCCAGCTATATGGATAACACCTTCAGTCGGTTGGATTTCTGAATATATTAACTTTAGTATTGTTGTTTTCCCAGCACCACTAGGGCCCGTTATATACACAAACTCACCTTTTTCAATAGTAAAGGTTATATTATCAAGTGCTCTTTTTTTACCTGGATATATAACTGAAATATTATAAAATTTTACCATCATACATATATATGGTAAATAAAATTTTTTTTCAATAGTATAAAAATATTTATTGTTATAATATAATAATTCATTAAACTGTGTTGAGGCTAAAATGGTTAATATAATTAAGAGTTTGCTCAAAGAGGCACTTCTCAGTGCTAACTTATCTTTTCCGAAAAGTGATACGGATAAGCTTGTCTTTAGTGTTGAACTACAAGCAAATCCAAGTTATGGGGATTTTTCGACTAATTTAGCTTTTCAACTTGCCTCAATTTTAAAGGAAAAACCATATAAAATAGCTGCAGAAATAGTAAACCATGTAAATTCTGAATTTATTGATAAAGTTGAAATAAAAGGAGGAGGATTTATCAATATTTTTGTGAAGGCTAGTTTTTTTCAAAAGTTTTTAAGGGATTTTTTACAGGATGAAAATAGATTAATTCCACAATTAGGTGATGGTAAAAAAATACAGGTAGAATTTGTTAGTGCTAATCCTACAGGACCGTTACATATAGGTCATGGAAGAGGTGCCAGCTTTGGAGATAGTATCTCTAGAATATTAGATATACTCGGATATAAGGTAACTAAGGAGTATTATATAAATGATAGAGGCAATCAAATAACAAATTTAGGCAAAAGCGTTTATTATTGGTATATGTTGAATTTTGGTAAATCTATCCCTTTCCCTGAAGATGGCTATAAAGGAGAGTATATAAAAATAATAGCAGAAAAACTAATTCATGAATGTAAAGATGAGCTAGTAAATCTTGAAGAGATGTTGGCTATTTCGAGATGCGCAGAATATGGCAAAAAACAAATAATGGAGAATATTATTCAAGACCTAAATAGCTTTAATGTATATTTTGATAAATATTTTAGTGAAACAGATATATTTGAAAATAACTATGTTGATGAAACTTTAAATTTATTAAAAAATAAGGGGATGGCATATAAAAACAATGATGCGCTTTGGCTCAAAACAACAGCCTTTGGAGATGATAAAGACAGGGTACTTATTAAGTCAACAGGAGAATATACTTATTTTGCATCAGATATTGCATATCACAGAAATAAATTTGAAAGAGGTTTTGATATTATAATAGATGTGTGGGGTGCTGACCATCATGGCTATGTTAAGAGGATGAAAGCTGCATTACAGGCATTGGGTTATAATAGTGATAAGCTTAAGATTGTATTGATTCAAATGGTTAATTTGATTAAGAAAGGAGAAAAAGTTTCTATGTCCACAAGGGCCAATGAATTTATACCACTTAGTTGGTTAATCAAAGAAGTTGGTAAAGACGCAGCACGTTTTTTTTATTGTTTACGGTCCCCTGATTCGCATTTTGATTTCAATATTGACTTAGCAAAGGAGAAAAGTAGTGATAATCCTGTTTATTATGTACAATATGCATATGCAAGGATAAAAAGTCTTTTTAGAAATGCTCACGAAAAAAATATTCTCTATCAAGAATTGGAAAATTTAGAATTGCTTGTTTTAAAAGAGGAATTAAATCTAATTAAAAATATACAAGCATATTTTGAAACACTTATAAACGCTTCAATATTATTAGAACCAAATAAGTTGGCAACTTTTTTAATTGAACTTGCTTCAAATTTCCATTATTATTATAATAATACGAAAATAGTGGATGAAGGCAACATTGCTTTAACTAATGCTAGGCTCAATTTGTGCAAGAGTATAGGTAGAATTATACAATCGGGACTAAACTTACTAGGAGTTGATGCACCCGAAAGGATGTAGATTATGAGAGATTTTGATAGAGTTAAAGATGGTAAAGGTAGTTCTAATTTTAAACCAGTAATTATATTTGTTCTTATTTGCCTGATAATTATTGGTGCAGTAGCATATATAATAATAAACCTTACAAGCCAATATAATTTTTTAAATGAACAGTATGCAAAAGTGCAGAAGAAAGTAATGAAAATTGGTTCTGATATTTCTTCAGAAAATCTATTTAAAAAGGACGAAAAGAAACAAAGTGATGAGGTGGTAAATAATAAAAAATTGTCTGCAAATAAGATGGTCAAAGCAGAGAAAGATGAAAAGCTAACAGAAAATAAATTCAAAATTCAGGAGATCCCTGCAAAAGAGGAAATAATTATATCAAGAGAAATACCGACTGACCAGCCAGCAATTGATGATCAAAGTGTAAAAGAATACTATTTATTACAACTAATGGAAGGAAAAAATATCAATGATGTGAATGCAGTGGCTGATTTTTATAGTAAATATTTTAATAATGTTCATATTAAACCTGTTGATGAAAAAAATTCTTTTATTGTACAGTGTTGCGCAACAAATGATCTAAATGGAATAGAGCGTAATAAAATAGAAATTAAGAGAAGATTTAATATAAATCCAAAGGTTATAAAAGTTAAAGAGTGGTTGTATAAGGAAAGTAATAAAAATAATGATGAAGGCAAGTTAAATTACATTATACAGTTATCTTCAAACATGACAGATAAAGAAGCAAAGGACATAATGGATTTCTATAAAAAATATTATTTAGATACATATATAATAACCGACGAAAGGGATAATAATAGATGGTATCGAGTAAGGTGTTGTTTCTCTTCAACAATTGATGAGTCAAAAAGGAGATTAACAGAAATAATGAACAGATTCAATATCTCTCCAGTAATAATTTCTACGACATATGAGGAATTCAAAGAGGTAAAACCAGAATACAAATATGTACTTGAATTAAATCGAAAAAAATCATTGAAAGATGCCAAAGAAATAGTGGAATTTTATAGCAACTACTTAAAAGATACCTATATAACAAAAGATGCTGATGAAAACAGCGATACAATATTTACTGTTAAATGTTGTGTTTCTTCAACTAAAAAAGAAGCAGAGGATATGAAGAATAATTTGAAGGATAGATTCAATATATTGAGTAAAGTTATAAAAGTGGACTTACAGAAAGAGGAAAGAGTAGAGCATAAAAATTTAGGTGAAAACCTGAAAGAATTAACAACTGTAAAGGATAGCAAGGATAAAAAATCAGTAGTACGTTATGTCCTACAATTAGTTTCAAATAAAAATGAGAAAGAAACTATGGATATGGCAAAGTTTTATAAAAAATATCTAGAAGATGTTTCTGTGGTTTCTCAAAAGTCTGACAACAATAATATATGGTATAAAATAAGGTGTTGTTCAACTGAAAGTTTAGATGAAGCAAATAAGAAAGTGATAGAGTTAAAAGAACAATTCAATATTGAGCCAATAATTGTAAAAACAACTGAATGACTAGGCAGCTTTTTTTATCTCTTAGTTTAATATTTGTCTTTATCCCTATTGGCAATGCTTTAATATTAGTTGAACCAAAGTATGATAAAATTAATGGAATACAAATTTTTAATTTGAATTTTAATAGAGATGAACTCCATACTTTCTTAGGCAAGGTAAAAGAGAATGGTTTTAATACAATAATGTTAAGAGTTTTTCATAATGAGAAAGATAGATATCATTATGGTGAGGCTTCTGTTTGTAATTCAGGCGTTTATTATAAAACAAAAAAGATTTGCACTGTAAATGATATTTTAGGAGAATTTATTCAAATTGCCCATTCTTATAATTTAAAAGTCTATGCCTGGATGGCTACAAGGAGTTTATCTGCATTGAAAGATATTTATGGCGTAGATGAGACTTTTGTTGTTAATGGAACTAAAAGGAATGGATATGGAATCAACCTTTTTAATGAAAAGGTATTTTCTGATATAGAGCAGTTATTTAAGGATCTTCTACAATATGATATTGATGGTATTTTGATTCAGGATGACTTTATTCTAAAATATGATGAAAGTGCATCTAAAGAAGCACTTCATAAATTTTATGTTGATACAGGGATTGATTTAAATAATAGAAACATTGATAATGAAATTGTTGATAAATTTGCTGAGTGGAAGGTGAATCAGTTAGCATATTATATAAACAAGATTGTCTGGGATGTTAAATTCTTAAATCCATCAATAAAAGTTGCCTTGAATGTTTATTATGAAACTCCTCTATATATAAAAAATGCAAAGAGATGGTA
Organism: Deferribacterales bacterium UBA4806; assembly: GCA_002402635.1. GTDB lineage: Bacteria > Chrysiogenota > Deferribacteres > Deferribacterales > UBA228 > UBA228. The sequence continues at coordinate 42,571 of DHGE01000021.1, read as the reverse complement.
TGCTCAATCAATTGAAGTTTTTAAAAATACTGGTATAGACTATTTTACTTTTATGGCCTATCACAAGCAAATTGAAGAGGAAAGTAATTTGGAGTTTTTTGATGCTGCAAGCTTAATTAATAGTGGTATAAAATATCTAATAGATAGTATAGAGCCTGACAGCAGGGTGATTTCCAAATTTCAGATAAAAGCCTTCCAAAATAAAGAATATATAGATAATTATGAATTTGAAAAATTATGTAGTCTTCTAAATGTCTATGACAAGGTTGGAATAATAGTGCTGCCAGTTGAAAATCATACAGATTTACAATATAGTTGTAGTCATTTGAGGAGATGAGAATGAAAATTTGTATTGTTGGAGGTGGCATATCTGGACTTTCTGCAGCTCTATTGGTGAAGAACAAAGCTAAAAAATTAGGTCTTCCGGTGGCAATAACACTTTTTGAAAAGGAAAATAGATTAGGTGGAACGATATTCACAAAAACAGAGAAAAATTTTCAAATTGAAGCAGGTCCCAATGGATTTTTAAACAGTAAACCCTTTACATTAGATTTGTTTAATATAGCAGGACTGCAAGATTTGATAATTAGGAGTAATGACGCAGCTAGAATTAGATATATTTACAGAAATGGATTGCTAGAAAAAGTTCCTGAAGGCGGTGTTGAATTTTTTAAAAGTGGTTTAATAAGTTTTAAGGGTAAACTACGTATATTAGGTGAATTTTTTATACCAGCAAAACGAGATAATGGGGATGAAACAATTGCAAATTTTGCTAAAAGAAGGTTAGGTGCCGAAGCAAAAGACTACATGATTGCTCCAATGGTTTCAGGAATTTTTGCAGGAGATATCTCTAAGCTTAGTTTGAAATCATGTTTTCCTGTTATCTATGAATTGGAAAAAAAATATGGCGGTTTATTTAAAGGGCTGATTAAGAAGAAAAATAAAAAAAGTGGGCCTGCTGGCCCCAAGGGAATTTTAATGTCTTGTAAGGGAGGATTGTTTAATGGCATTATTGCATTAAAAAATAAATGTGATGATGTTAATTTTCTAATGGATGAAAAAATATTGTCAATTAATAAAGGAGATCATAATTTCATTATTCATTCAAACAAATGCCAATATGTTTTTGATAAGGTCGTACTAGCTGTGCCAGCATATGATATTGCTAGTATCGTGGAAAATCTTAATAAAAGGCTTTCAGAATTATTTTTTGATATTCCTTATGCCCCGGCATGTGTAGTTGGTTTAGGTTTTAAGGATGCTGATTTAGTTGATAATCTAAATGGATTTGGATTTTTAATTCCTCCAAAAGAAAATAAGAAAATCTTAGGAATACTCTTTTCTTCTTCCATCTTTCCAGAAAGAGCTCCCAAAGGATATAAATTGATAAGGATTATAATGGGAGGTGATATGGGACGCTGGATAGTAAATAAAAGTAGAGAAGAGCTGATAAAAATAGCTTATGATGAAGCTATGGATATACTAAAATTCTCAGGGGACCCCTATATAACAGAATTTTTTATGTATGAAAAAGCTATCCCTCAATATTATATTGGGCACAGCGAAAAAGTGGAAGAGATAGAGAATATATTAAATAAAAGTGTTGGATTATATATTGGAGGCAATACATTGTATGGTATTGGTGTCAATGATTGTACTCATCAGAGCTTTAATATTGCAGATAAAATATTTTCATAGGAGATGTTTATGCCTAAGATAGGTGTTATGTTAAGTGGTTGTGGTGTTTTTGATGGTAGTGAAATTAACGAAGCAGTATTGTCCGTCTATTTTTTGGAAAAAAATGGAGCTGAAGTTATATTTTTAGCTCCAGATAATGAACAATTACATGTAGTGAACCATTTAAATGAGCAAGTTGCTGAAAGTGACTCTAGGAATGTATTAATTGAATCTGCTCGTATTGCTAGAGGTAAAATTAAAAAATTAGAAGAAATAGAAATTTCTAATTTGGATGGATTGTTTATACCAGGAGGATTTGGAGTCGTCAAAAATTTATGTACATTTGCACTGGATGGTCCTAATTGTAAAATTAATGAAAGTGTAAAAAAGTTAATATTAAATACTGTTTTGGCAGTTAAACCATTGGGTGCGATATGTATCGCCCCTGTTTTAGTTGCAAAATCACTAGAAAATTCAGGGAAACACGTTAAATTGACTATTGGGAATGATAAGAATATTGCTGAAGCTATTGAAACGATGGGTGCAATACATATTAATTCATCTGTTTCAGAGGCTATATGTGATAAAGAGAATAAAATAGTTTCTACCCCAGCATACATGTTGGGACAAGGTGTTCTGGAAGTTGCTGACGGAATTTCCAAGGCTGTTAAAGAATTCATGGGGTTGTTATAATTTGAATCTTCAGGAAATTAATATAGAAACTTTAGATGAGAATATTTTCACTTTAATGGCTAAAGAGTGGATGCTTATTACTGTAGGAAATTCACGACGGTTTAACCCAATGACTGCTAGTTGGGGTGGTATAGGACATTTGTGGAACAAAGTAGTTGTATTTTTATTTATACGCCCAAATAGATTTACCTACCAGTTAATGGAACAAAATGATACCTGCAGTGTTTCTTTTCTAGATAATAAATATAGAAATATTTTGGAATTTTGTGGAACTAAATCGGGATTTAATGTTGATAAAATTAAATCAACTGGATTAAAACCTTTTTTGAAAGATCATTTTATATTTTATGAAGAAGCCTATCTAATGATGGGTTGTAAAAAAATATATTACCAAGACTTAAAGCCTGAAAATTTTTTAGATGCAAATATTGAAACTTTTTATCCTAAAAGAGATTATCATAGAATGTATATATGTGAAGTAGAAGTTATTTTTAGATATGATTCCTAACCTTTAAAAACAGTCAGAGGACATAGATGAAGTCAAAAAAAAACTATTATGCTTTAGCATTTATCTGTGAGGATCAACCTGGAATTGTGATGAAAGTTTCACGGATTTTGTTAGATAATAATTTTAATATAGAAGATTCTTCTTCTACTCTTTTAGAAGGAATATTTTCAATGATATTAATTGTAAGTTTGGAAGAAACAATGAGTTCTCTACAAATTAAGAAAGCTTTTGCTCCTTTGGTGGAAAGTTTAAAATTATCGCTCAGTGTAAGAAAGCTTAATAGTGTGAAACATGAAAAAGCAGATAGCTCCAACCAAAGATATATCATTTCCGTCTATGGATCTGATAAGCCGGGAATAGTCTATAATATTACAAAAGTTTTGGCCTATAAGAATATAAACATAGTAGATTTACAGACTAAAGTTATTGGTGATGAAACTAACCCTGTATACATGATGATTTTAGAAATATTACTCCCAGTTAGTATTGATAGTAATTGGGAAAAAGATTTATATGATATTTCAAAGCAGTTGAATATAAATATAAATATAAAGCATGTCGATTCTTATGAGATGTGAATGGCTGTTAAAGATATTGTTAAGTATCCTGATCCCCGTTTAAAAGTTACTTCAGATAGTGTTTATCAGATAGATAAGTATATACTTCAAACAATTAAAGATTTATCAGACACACTAGATGCGTATCCACACACTGTAGGGATAGCTGCTCCTCAAATTGGCATCACTTTGCGTATCATTATAATCGATGCATCAAAAAAAAGAAATTGTAGAGATAATCACGGGAAATTAGTTCTTATAAATCCAGAAATTTATTCTTATGATGGACTTCTCCAATTTAGAGAAGGCTGCCTCAGTATACCTGATTTCACAGCTAACATAAATAGAGCAAAAGAGGTCTCTGTGTGTTATTATGATACAGCTTTTAAAAGACAGTTTGTAAAGGCTTCTGATTTTGAAGCAGTTTTGTTGCAACATGAAATTGATCATCTAAACGGTGTGTTATTCTTAGACAGAGTGATCTCAAAAAGAACAGATCTTTTTAGAAGAAAAAAATATATATAGAGAACAATAATAAATTGTTGTAATCTATTTATAATAAATTACAATAATATTATGTTGATTGATAGATTTATTGAAAATTCTTTGATGGCTAATAATTCCACTAGAATAGTAGATAGAATAGAATTTATTAATATGAAAAATGAAATAATAGAAACATTTGATTATATTTATTTACCTTCCTTAAAAATCTTTAAAAAAGTTGATATAAATGAACAAGGTATTAACAAAGCTATGTTGGAAGCTAACTATGGGATAGCGGAGACGGGAACAATTATATTTATTTCATATGCAGAAAATTTACGCAAAGCCAGTATGCTAGTTCAACATTTGTCATTTGTGTTAAGTAAAGGGAATATATTAACTTCTCTTGAAGATGCCTCGAAGATTTTGGATGCTGAAACAAAAAATAAAAGCAATTACATTTCTTTTATAACAGGGCCGTCAAGAACTGCAGATATTGAAAATCAATTGATTATAGGCGTACATGGTCCATTAAGCCAGGAAATTTTAATTTTAGATTAAGGTGATATATCATGAATAGGGGAATTAAAGCAAAAATTGATGTGAAAATTAAAGATCAATTTTTACAAAAACATTTAACTGAATTTGCCTCTACCTACAAACAGAAAAAAAATAAAGCCTTTGAAAAACTAGATTTCAAAAAATTACAGAAAGAATTAGGGATAATGAAAAGAGAGCAGATTGAAAAAAATGGTGAACTCTTTTCAATTTTTAAAGAAGAGGCTGAAAAAGCTGGAAGCATAATATATGAGGCTCGTAATGGAAAAGATGCTGTAGCTTATATTACAAATATTTGTAAAGCACATAATGCAGAGTACGTTATTAAATCAAAATCAATGACTGCTGAAGAAATACACCTTAATACTTTTTTAGAAAACAATGGGATTACTCCAGTAGAAAGTGATTTAGGTGAATGGATTATTCAACTATGTAAAGAAAAACCATCTCATATGGTTATTCCAGCTATACATAAAAATAAAAAACAAGTAGCTGCAGTACTGTCAAAAATTTCAAAACAATGTATTGACGAAAATGATACAGCATTGATGGTTAAAACAGCTAGAGAATTGTTAAGAACATATTATTTCAAATCTAAAGTGGGTATTACAGGTGCAAATATAGCAATAGCGAAAACTGGGACCATAGCAATTGTTTCAAATGAGGGAAATGCAAGATTAACAACCACTATTCCACCAGTGCATATTGTGATTGTTGGCTATGAGAAACTGGTCTATGATTTTAAAAATGCCATGCAAATTATACAAATACTGCCAAAAAGCACTACAGGGCAAAATATTAGCTCCTATGTAACATTTATTAGAGGTTTAAATGAATCACTAAATAACAATAAGGGCATTAAAGAACAACATATAATATTTTTAGATAATGGGCGTTTATCTTTCATGAAGCACCACATCTTTAAGGATGCCTTTAAATGTATCCGATGTGGTAGCTGTGCTAATGTTTGTCCTGTTTATGAAGTAGTTGGAGGGCATATATTTGGCAATGTATATGTTGGACCAATTGGTTTAATATTAACTGCTCTTTACCATTCAGAAAAAAGTGCTCTATCGCTATTTGAATTATGTATTGGTTGTAGAGCCTGTTCTGAAAATTGTCCTGCAGATATAGATTTACAGGAATTAATATCCATACTAAACCTTTATCTGTCAAAAAAGTATAATAAGGATTATTTGATGAAATTTGGGAATAAACTTGTTTTGACTAAACCTAGGGTACAAAAAAGTTTATTTAAGTTTGCAAATTTTGCGAGCAAAGTCTTTTTAAAAAACAAGGAAGTTAATCCTTATGAAAGTTTACCAATAATAAATAAAGACTTTAGAATATTACCAAAATTAAAAGAAAAAACTTTTTCTGAAATATATAGAAGTAAAGGTTTAAATAAACCTTACAAAAAGGAAGTATTTTTCTATCCAGGTTGTGCAATAGAGTATATATATCCTACAATAGGCATAGCCCTGGTAGAGTTATTTTCTAAAATAGGCATACCTCTTGAGATCCCAAATGAAACAGTATGCTGTGGAATGCCCTTAATACATTCAGGAGATATTGACAATGCAAATAAAATTGTAAGAAAATTAATTAAATCGTTAGGTTTTCCACAAACCTATGAATATTATATTACATTATGTCCTAGTTGTTCATTAGCCTTTGTTAAGGAAATTGAAAAATTTGTATTTAATGATCCTGAGCTATATAAATATGTTTTTTGGCTTAAGTATCATACAAAGTCATTAAATACATTTTTAGAAGAAAAAAATATTAGTATTAATATAAATAATAATTATAAAATTACATACCATACACCATGTCACTTAAAGAGAGGACTTAATACATCGTCAGATAAATTATTGTCAAATATGTTACAAAACAACTTTATCCCTCTGATTGATAGTGATGTTTGCTGTGGATTTGGAGGTTCTTTTTCATTTCTATATAACAATTTATCATCATGCATTGTAGATAAAAAAATAAAAAATATAACAAAAACTGATGCTGAAATACTTATAACAGATTGTCCAGGTTGCATTATGCAACTTTCTGGGGCTTTAAAGAAGAAAGATATTAATATAGAAACAATGCATTTATCTGAATTTTTAAATACATATTATATTTAAGTAGGAGAAGCAATACTTTTTATTAATGTTACTTTATTTCCCTTTTTGTTATAACGAATACTTTCAAAATAAAGAGTAGTTATCATAATGCCTCTACCATGGAGCTTTGAAGTGTCCGTGAGATTACAGTATTCCTTGATAATTGATGTATCGAAACCCTTGCCTTCATCTTCAATATTAATTTTTAATTTATTTTTATTTATTTTTATTTCTACTATTACTTTTTTATCTTGGAAATCTTTTTGCTCTAGTTTAGTTTTTAGTAGTTCTGTATAATTACCTTGGGATGTATAGTGGAATTTTTCGTCACCTGTTATATCAAGATTACCATGTTCTATCGCATTGGTAATCATTTCACAGATGCCAACTCTCATTTTTTGTAATTCCCTTATCTTAAAAAAATAAACAAAATTTTTTGTTATTGAATAAACTATTTCATCTGTATCAAATATTCTGTTTGTTATTTCATATTTAACATATAAAGATTTAGGAACAATATCACTTAAATAAATATTTAACAGGCCACCTTTGAAACTTGAATCTACTATGGCTCTAAAATGAAATAAATTAAAATCTTCTTCAAGCCTTACATAATATATATTGCTTGTTGGAGTGAATCCAATACAACATATATATTTATTCTTAAATTTATAAAAGATTTCATTGTCGTTTATATCAGTAAATAATATTAAAACCCTGCATAAATCATCAATATTTAAATCATTTACAGCTATACATTGTAAATCTTCTTTATTCGAATATTCTTGTATTTTATTAGCAATATTGATATTTTTCAGATAGTATGTTATTATCGACATATTATATAGTAGCATATTAAATTAAACATATGAAGGTGAAATATGGTAAAAAAAGAAATATTCAGACAATACGACATCAGAGGGATTGTTCCAACAGATCTTAATAAAGAAGTTGCTAAATATATTTCAAATACATTCGCTTATATGCTGAAAGCTAAATGTCACAATGAGAATCCTACCTTATCTGTAGGACGTGATATTAGATTATCTTCAGATGAAATATTTGAAGGAATAAAGGAAGGACTTCTTGATGCAGGTTGTAATGTTGTCGATTTGGGTGTGTGTCCAACACCAGTAACATATTTTAGTGCTTTCGTATTAAATGTAGAAGGATTTATTATGATAACTGGAAGTCATAACCCACCTGAATATAATGGACTAAAGCTTGGAATGGGGAAGACAACTTTATTCGGTGATGAAATAATAGAGGTCTATAATGAGATAATTAAAAAAGGATATAGAAAAGCAGAAAAGAGTGGGGTGTTGTCTAAATACGAAATTGTACCAAAATATATAGAGTGGTTAATAAATCATTTTAAAGATATAAAAAAAGCTGTTTCGTCTCTTGACAAAGAAGTGAAGATTGTTGTTGATGCAGGAAATGGAACAGCATCGAATATTGCTCCAGTAATTTTCAATAAGCTTGGAGTTAAAACAATCGATCTATTTTGTGTAGAAGATGGACATTTTCCTAATCATCATCCAGATCCAACTGTTCAGGAAAATTTAAAAGATTTAATTGACTCAGTGAAAAACAATAATGCAGATTTTGGGATAGCCTATGATGGTGATGCTGACAGAATAGGTGTTGTTGATGAAAAAGGGAGTATCCTATGGGGAGATGTTTTATTGCTTGTATACGCAAAAGAATTGAAAAAACATATAGAAAGACCTAAGGTTATTGCAGATGTAAAGGCTTCTCAGGTTCTCTATGATGAATTAGAAAAAATGGGTGTAGAAGGCATTATGTGGAAAACAGGACATTCCTTTATTAAAAACAAATTAAAAGAAATTGGTGGAGAGTTAGCTGGTGAGATGAGTGGCCATATTTTCTTTGCAGATAGATATTTTGGATATGATGACGCTATTTATGCATCCCTAAGATTCCTCGAAGTGTATATTAATTCACTAAAAAATAAGGAAATTACAAAGTGCTCAGAACTCTTTTCAAATCTCCCTAATGTTTTTAATACTCCAGAAATCAGAATTGAATGTCCTGAAAATAAGAAATTTAAGGTCGCCGACAGTCTAAAAGAAGCCTTTCTCCAATATAAAAATAAGAATGAGAAAGAGATAAAAGAGATTATAGACATAGATGGAATTAGAGTTGTCTTCAAAAATGGTTGGGGACTACTGCGTGCTAGCAATACACAGCCGGAGCTCGTTATGAGATTTGAAGCCATTGATAAAGAATCCTTAGAAGAATATAAAGAACTCTTTGAGAAAGAGTTGGAAAAGATACTTTAAAGTAGTTTATATGATTAGTTGAGTATATTTTTAATTTAGATATCTATTTATTGACATAGTTAAAGTAAAATAGGCAATCTTAAAGTTATAAATTATAACCAAGTTCTATTAATAGATGAGCATGCAATCTTTTCTGATGAAGTTTTTGCTATTTTTTTTAAATTTGCAAGAATCTTTGAAATTATGTCTTCGTTTATATTAAATGTTTCTTGTGGAATTTCAATAATGGCAGCACTAACTGTTAACAATGGAAAATTTTCTTTTTCTCCTTTTCTGCTGACGCCTGTATAGTAACCTTTATTTCTTGATTCGTCATCAAAAAAAGATAAAATATTACTTGTAAATTTCTCTATAATCATTTTGGTTATATTATATACATATTCAAAATTTTCCTCGCTGCTTTCAGTTGCGATAAAGAAATCATCACCACCTATATGGGCAATAAAAAATTTATTCGTTGTTACTGTTTTGAACAGTATTTCCTTAAAGAGCAGAATAGCTCTATCTCCCAATCTAAAGCCAAAGTTATCATTAAAGGGCTTGAAATTATCAAAATCAAGATATATATAATATTTATGTCTATCTGTCTTATTTAATGAATTAGAAATATAATTATTAATAGCAATATTCCCTGGCAACTTCGTTAGGGGGTTTAATTCTTTAGCTAGGTCAATTTCCTTTTTATTAATTATTCTTATTATATCGCTAGGGTATAAAAAACCAATATATTTATGATCATTTGTAATAATAATTCCCAATGCATCTTTATGCTGACTGTATGTTTCAATTATATCTTCTATAGAAGTTTTTATATCAATAATAGGAATTTCTGTTGTAATAAATTTTCTTAGAGTTGTATTTATAGATCTATTAGTAAGTAATTCCTTTCCATAGGGTGCATAAATATATTTTTTCAAAGTATTTTCACATATTACTCCTAATGGATAATTTGTATTATCAACCACAGGAAACAAAGATTCTGTTGGATTTTCTTTAAATTGTTCAAAAACAACTTCCATGGGTGCATCTATTATAAGGGATTTAAGTTCTCTTAATTCCTTTCTTATTAGATTTTCATCTATTGACTGTTCTCTTCTATCTATTTTTGATATTTTATTAATATGCTCATAGCACGTTTTAATATCATTGATGTTAGGTAGGGGTTTCGAAACAAAATATCCCTGGAGCATATCTATCCCTAATTGTTTTACCATTAAAAATTCATCTTCATGTTCAACACACTCAGCGATAATAGTTGAACCAAATAGATGAGATAGCTTTATGATATGTTCTATAAATGTTCTGTATTTTATATTGTATTTCAGTGATTCAATAAATATTTTATCAATTTTGATAAATTGAGGGGAATTTTCATTTAATAAAGGTAAAACAATACTATCAGGTCCAAAATTGTCTATAGATATTTTAAAACCAGATGATATACTTTCTTGCAGAAATAATTTTAATATCCTTTTTAGGGATTTTCTTTTATTCCCATCTAAATCAAAAACAATGTTATCGAAGGGTATTCCTTCTGTCATAAATATATTTTTGAAATCTTCAAAATCAAAATCCCTAGATTCTACTATTATATTGTTAATATTTATAAAGAGAATTATTTTTTTAAAATATTCTAATTTTTTAAAACCTTTTAGAATCTTTGTAATTAATAATTTTTCTACTTCGTAATACTCCTTTTCTTTTATTAGATCATTGAAAAATTCTTGCGCTGTTTTGTAGTCTAGTGTTTCATATCCTCTTAAAAAGGCTTCAATGGCAATAGTATTCCCAGATTGGGTATTGACTATGGGTTGATAATGAAAGTAAAGTGAATCTAAGATTATATTCATTTTCATATTTTCTTATATTAATATATATATATATAATGTGTAGATTTAAATTGTTAAAATTTTGTAAATTTGTAAATATAATACGAATATGATATCCTATTTATTAGCATTTTTTATATCACTGTTTTTAACACCTGTTGTTATAAAGATAAATAAAAAATTTGATCTATTAGAAAAACCTGAGGATGGAAAGATCCATACATCCTCAGTTGCCAAATTTGGAGGAATAACAATATTTATAAGTGCCATTCCATTTATGCATTATTTAGGTATTCAAGAGCATAACATTTTCTTATATATTTCCTATTTTATAATAGTTGTAACTGGAATAATTGATGATTATAAATCTCTAAATGCTTATATGAAGATATTGTTACAATTATGTGCAATTATTATCGCTCTATTTTTTATATATAGTGAAGGAATTTTTAAAGATAGCAATTTAATGTTAATACTTTTTACTTGCATCATTATATTTTGGTTTTTATTTTGCACTAACTCTATAAATCTTATTGATGGTGTAGACAGTTTAGCCTGTGGTATAGCAATTACAATTTTAGCTTATTTATCATATCTCTTTTATTTAACTGAAGAAATATATATAGCAAAATATTGTTTGGTTTTACTCGCTGGTATTTGGGGTTTTTTAATTTTTAACTTTCCAGCTGCAACTATTTTTTTAGGAGACACTGGAAGTCTTTTTATAGGATTTAATATTTCATTATTAACTACTTTATATTTTCTGAAAAACCCTGAAATTAATACTGTTCTGATAATATTGGCACTCTGCACTATCCCTATACTAGATTCAATATTTGCGATTTTCAGAAGATTAAAGAAGGGATCTTCTCCTTTCAGAGGTGATCTAGAGCATATACATCACAAATTGTACTTTGTGAAGTGTAATGCCAATTTTGTTGTTATTGTTTTACTTTTACTACAAACTATAATTACTGTTTTTCTGATTTGTTTTAGTAATATGATAACAATATCAAAATTTATTTTTATTTATGTATTCTCGATTCTTTATTTATCTTTGATATTGAAGTATAATAAAAATTCGGTAAAGAAAAAGGCTATTTTTAAAATAATTAGGCCTTCGCCAATTGAATTAACTGTTTTTTTTGTTGTTGATCTTGCCTGTTTATCTTTTATACTTATTCCCCAATGGGTGATTATTATATTCTTCGTTTTTCTTTTTATACCATATGTCGCTATTTTTTCATACGATAGGCTTATATATCTATTAAATGTCATTATTATATTTGCTATATATTTATTTTTTATCAACTATATTAATTATAGTATAATTTTAATAACTACAAGTTCCATAGTATTATTTATGATCTGCATATGGTCGAGCAATAAAATACATTTCAAAAACTTTATAAAAATTAATGGAGATGACTTATTGTTTATATATGGCTTAATATTGTTTGTTGTTTACGTGAATACAAGTCTAATTAACAGTATTCTTCTCTTTGCTTTCAGCGTTATCTTATATTTATATAACAAAAGATTTTTATTATTGCTATGCTAGTTTAAATTATATATAAAACATAAGTTCTTTTAAAGAAAAGAGTATTACTGAGAATATTATATGGAAACCATCAGTTATTTTGAACTAAATAGTTTAGATATAGCCAACTTAGAAAAATTATATAATGAGATAAAAATTTTTCTAAAAGATAAAGCTAAGGATTTGGCTGTAATAAAAGTATGTAAGGTGGAGAATCATATTTCAGAGCATATTAAGCTTATGAATGAATTGAATGAAAAAGAAGCTAAAAAATATATTTTAATAGGTCAGAGTTTGTTTTTAACTATTTATAATGCGAAAAAAATTGTACTAGGTGTAGCTGATGGTTATATATTTGATGGTTTTTTTGAAATACTTCTTGCATGTGATTTATTTTTTTCAACAAAAAAAAGTGAATTTGGATTTCCATGTATAAATTATGGTCTAATCCCTGCCTTTGGGTCATTAAAATTGCTTTGCAGAGGAATCTTTGAGCAATTTGTAAAATATATAGTATTGACAGGTGCCATGATTAATGCAGAGGACCTCTATAATAAAGGAATTATAAATAAATTATTTGAGAATATGAGGAGTTGCCAAAAGGATATTGATGCATTAGCCAAAAATTTTTCTAATAAAAGTAAATTTGCTTTGGGATTAGCAAAAGAATCAATTAACCATACATTATTTGCAAGTTTAGAGGATGCTTTACTAATTGAACAGAATGCTTTCTGTCTGTCATTCAGTAATGATGATAGAATAGAAGGGATTAGGGCCTTTTTAGAAAAACGCAGACCTAATTTTAAGAATAGATGGGAGGATATTTATAACACATTATAAATATTTTAATGTTTCTCTTTGTGGTTCAAATACATTATTAATAAGCTTTGTTCCTTTAAATGGCACTTTTAATATGTTAACTGAGGAATTTATTGATGAATTATATCAATTATTAACGTCCATAAATGATACGATAAATGTAGTCTGTTTTTATGGAACAAAGGGTTCCTTTGCAGTTGGAGCTGATTTAAAAACTTTGCAAGAATTTACTGCAACAGATGCCAAGTACTTTTCTATAAAAGGAAATAATTTATTTAAATATATAGAAAAAGCTGATTTTATTTCAATTGCTGAAATAGATGGTTATTGTATGGGTGGGGGAATTGATTTTGCTGCAAGTTGCGACTTTAGATTTGCAACAGCTGATAGCTATTTTTCACATCCTGGATCTAACTTAGGGTTTATTACAGGTTTTGGTGGAACAGCAAGGCTGCCTAGAATAAGTAATCTAAGCTTTATAAGAGAACTTTTTTATACAGGAAATATCTTTACTTCTTCAGATTTAAAGAAATCAAATTTTTTATATGAAATTTTCGATAATTATGATTTAATGAATGAAAGAATGAGGGATTTCACAAAATATTTTATTAATTTAAATAATAATACAATAAGAGAAATAAAACTGCAATTGGCATAAGGGGTTTATAATGCGACTTAAAGATTTTTTTATACCAACTCAGAGAGAGATTCCATCTGAGGCTGAAGTAATCAGCCACAATTTGATGTTAAGAGCTGGATTTATCATGCAGGTGGCAGCAGGGATATATAATTATCTTCCAGCAGGACTTAAAATTATAAGAAATGTAGAAAATATAGTAAGGCAGTGTATGAATGAAGCAGGTGCTATAGAATTACTCATGCCTTCAGTTATTCCATCAGAATTATGGAAAGAATCTGGTAGATGGAGTAAATATGGGAAAGAACTACTACGCATTAAAGATAGGCATAATAGAGAATTTTGCTTTGGACCTACACATGAAGAAGTTATTACAGATATAGTGAGGAAATATATAAAATCATATAAACAGTTACCTATTAATTTATATCAAATTCAAACAAAATTTAGAGATGAAATAAGACCACGCTTTGGACTAATGCGATGTAGAGAATTTATTATGAAAGATGCATATTCTTTCGATATAGATGAAGAACAATGTAAGTTAAGTTATAAAAAAATGTTTGATGCCTATTGTAAGATCTTTGACAGAATGGGACTTGTGTATAAAGTAGTGGAAGCTGATACTGGGGCTATAGGGGGTAACGTTTCTCACGAATTTATGGTTATTGCTGATACAGGTGAAGATACAATAATATATTGTGAAGCCTGTGGTTATGCAGCTAATTTGGAAAAAGCAGCTGTAAAATATATTGAAATAAGTGAACAGAAAGATAGAGAAATGCCCTTAGAGAAAGTTATAACTCCTCAAATGAAAACCGTTAAAGATGTTGCAGTTTATCTTAATGTTGATGAGAGTAAAGTGGTAAAAACACTAATTTTGAAATGTGGTGAAAAGTTTTATGCCCTTTTAATTCGAGGTGATTATGAATTAAATCTTATCAAGTTAAAAAATACTATAACAGGCGAAATGCCAGAATTTGCTACAGCCGATGAAATCAAAAAGATAACATCGGGACCTATGGGATTCTCTGGCCCCATAGGGTTAAAAATACCAATTTATGCTGATTATTCTATAAAAGGATTAATTAATTTTGTTACAGGCGCAAATGAAAAAGATGGTCATTTTAAAAATGTAAATTTGGGTCGAGATTTTGAGGTTTGTGGATTTTATGACCTGAGGAATGCTGTGGAAGGGGATATTTGTATCAACTGTGGTGCTGCATATAAAAGTGCAAAGGGTATTGAAGTTGGCCATATATTTATGCTTGGAACAAAGTATTCAGAATCAATGGGGGCATATTTTAGAGATGCTAATGGTTCTCTTAAACCATTTATAATGGGTTGTTATGGTATAGGCATAGGTAGAATTGTTGCTGCTAGCATTGAACAAAATCATGATGAAAAGGGAATAATATGGCCTATTCAAATATCTCCATTTGAAGTGATAATAATTCCCGTAAATACAAATGATCCGTATGTAATTGAATACTCAAATAGGTTATATAATAGTTTAAAAAAATTAGATATTAGAGTATTAATTGATGATCGAGAAGAGAGGGCAGGTGTTAAATTTAATGATGCAGATCTTGTGGGTTATCCTATCAGAGTGAACATTGGGAAGAAATCTCTTGAAAATAATGAATTGGAAGTAATTATTAGAAAAAGTAATATTATGACAAAAGTAAATGTTGAAGATGCTGCAGATACTATAAATACAGTAATTTGTGAATTGAAAAAATAAATATTCAAACATATTTTTATAATAAATTGACAATAAAGATAAAATGGGGTAAATATAATTATGGCATTAAAAAAAGGTAAAATAAAACAATTAACCTTTCTGGTATTTGATGACTATAGATATAAGGAAGTAAAATCTTTTAAATTTAATGTAAACTATTTAATAATATTTGGAACGCTATTTTTTATTTTTATACTCCTCTCTATGTTTTCATATATTTTTCTCTTAAAGTACTATTATGAGAGACATAGCATGCTAAATTTTAAGGTTGAAAATAAGGAATTAAGAAAAAAAGTGGATGAATATGATAAGTCTATAGCAGCAATAAATGAAAAATTAATAAACCTTAAAATTTATGAAGCTCAGGTAAAAAATGTATTGCAACAGGCAAAAGATAATTTTGGAGGGATAGATATATCAGTTGGTGGTAAAGAATTTAACACATATAAGGATTATAATATTCTTTCTGATATAAAGGAAAAAGAATTATTTAAACAACTAGATCAAGTACTTAAAGCTTTGGATAGTGAAGTCGATAGAAGAGCTGAGATGTTAAAGAGTTCTATGCGAGAATTAGAAAGGGTACATTTAACTTGGGCATCAATGCCTACTATAACACCAGTACAAGGTTATTTATCTAGTAATTTTGGCTATCGTATTTCTCCCTTCTCAGGGTATAGAGTAATTCATTCGGGGATTGATATTGCAGCAAAATATGGTTCCCCAATAAAAGCCACAGCAAAGGGCATAGTTGTTTTTACAGGCTACAAACCATTATATGGTAATATTGTAATAATAGACCATGGTAATGGTTATTTAACAAGATATGGTCATTGTAGTAGAATAACAGTGAGGGAAGGTACCTTCGTTAAAAAGGGCGATGTCATAGCAAAGGTTGGAAGTACTGGTAGATCCACAGGACCTCATGTACACTATGAAGTTTTAATCAATGGTGTTCCAATAAATCCTCTGAGCTTTACATTAGATGGGGTATTGTCTTAGTTTTTAAGATCTGTATCCTCCGTTGATATCTATATATGTGTGGCCAATGTCACATGTATATACAAAATAGCTACCTTTCCCCAGGTTTAAATCTATCGTAATTTCGTAATTCTTCATCTTCATCAAGTCAGCAATTTTTTCTTCTATTGTTTGGCTTGTATACATACCATTTTTTACCAACTGAAATTCGTTAAATAAAATGTTTATATTTTCTTCTTTTGCATTAATCTGTGAGGCTCCTATTGCTGCAATTATTCGTCCCCAATTAGGGTCTTCACCACCAATCATTGTTTTTACAAGCATTGAATTAGAAATTTTGAAGGCACCAATTTTAGCTTCTCTATTATTTTTTGCACCTTTTACAATTATTTTTACGCATTTTTTTGCTCCTTCCCCATCACTTACTATGTCAATTGCCAATTTTTTACAGAGATATAACAAAGCCATCTTAAATAAATTTTTCTCATATTGGGTATTAAGAAATACCTGACTTTCTCCATTAGCAAATAAAAAAACTGAATCGTTAGTGCTCATGTCTCCATCAACTGTTATTCTGTTGAACGTCTGATTGACTACCCAGCTTAATGAAGCTTTAAAAAATTGTTTATCACCACCAACATCAGTTGTTATAAAAGCTAGCATTGTTGCCATATTAGGACAAATCATTCCAGCACCCTTTGCTACTGCTCCTATTGAAAAAGTTCTGTTGTTGTCTAATTGTATTTTTAATCCATAAGCTTTGGTGTACCTATCGGTTGTTTTTATAGCTTCAGGGAAATTATTATCGTCTTCACTTAACTGTGAAATTAGTAATGGATAAGACTGAAAAAACTTATTCTTTGGTAGGTATTGTCCTATTACCCCTGTAGATGCAATTAATATGGAATGTTCTGGTAGATTTAATTTATGTTCTAGATTTTTTACAATTTCAATACAATCATCAAAACCAGTTTTACCAGTACCCGCATTTGCATTGCCACTATTTACAATTATTCCTCTGAACATAGTCTTTTCGGTTAATAATTGTTTACAGAATAATACAGGAGCTGCCATCATTTTATTTTTTGTGAATACTGCAGTAACAAAGGTTTCATTTTTAGAAAGTAATAAACCAAGGTCGAATAATGTGCCCCTCTTTATACCTGCCTTTACCGCAGATGCGCAAAAGCCTTTTGGAGCTGTTATTATTTTACTATTAGATAATAAAAATTTAGAGAAATCCACAATTTTCTTCATATCCAGCCTTTAAATTTAAGTTTTGAATTGCTTGTCCTGATGCACCCTTAACTAAGTTATCTATTGTAGATAAAATAATAAGATGTTTGCCATCCTTAAAGAATGATATGTCAATAAAATTAGTATGGGTAACATTTTTAATTGAAAGATGCTCTTCTTTATAAACTCTAACAAAATATGAATTTTTGTAAAATTCTGCTGTAGCATTATAAATAGTGTCAAGAGAGCTAGCTGATTTAGCGTAGATGGTTGATTCAATACCCCTTGTTACAGGAAGCAAATGGGGTGTAAATATTATTTGAGTCTGTTCCTTTGTTGTTGTTGACAAAATGTGATTTATTTCTGGAGAGTGCCTATGAGTAAATACTGAATAAGCCTTAAAATCTTCATTTACTTCACAAAAATGAGTAGTTTCTGTTGTTTTTTTTCCAGCTCCACTTACACCTGATTTAGAATCAGCTACTATGTAATGTGGTTCTATTAGTTTGTTAAAAATTAGAGGGTAAAGTGGTATAATTATAGATGTTGGATAGCAACCAGGATTTGCAATAATTGTTGTTTTTAGTATGTCTCTCTTAAAAATCTCCGGAATACCATAGGCTCTTATTTTTAATAAATCAGGAAGCATATGTTTAATATTATAAGTTTGTTCATAGATAGTTTCATTTGAAAATCTGAAATCTGCACTTAAGTCAACAATTATTTTTTTATTATCATATAAATGTTTAACAATGTCGAATGTTGTTCCGTTGGGAAGACAAATAAATGCTGCATCAATGTCATCAATTTGCACGTTTAATTTTATTGATTCAAGGACAAGTGAACATAGTTTCTTAAAAAATGGAGAAACCGCTTCGAGTTTTTTCCCTGCGAAAGTATCACTGTATATGTGAACAATTTTAAAATGTGGATGATTAATAAGAAGTTTTATAATTTCAAGTCCAGTATAACCTGTTGCACCGTAAATAGCTATATTCATATATTTAAAAATATTAAAAGAAACAATATTAATATATTTGGAACGTTATAACCTTTAACAAGAGTTTGATAGCTATAGTTAGAATTCAATTTTTATACGTTTTTGTGGAATAAAAGCTTTAGTAATGGGCAACATTTTAGTTAAAATAACTATATTATTTTCCAGATTCACCATTTTTTCTGCATTCACTTCTTCTATTTCATTTATAGTGCCATCGGAATTGAATATAATCAAACTATAAGATTTTATGGATCTATTACCATAATAACTTGCTAACATACATATAACAATTATGACAAAGGCTATATACCAATATTTTAAATATTTACCATAAAAAAACTTTGTAATTCTATTCATTCTTTATATATAATATATGCAATTGTACAATGCAAGAATTAATATCTATTATTTTGCCAATTTTTATTATACTTGTTACAGGATATTTAATAAAAACAATCCGTCTAATAGATTCAACTTTTATATCTTCAATTAATAAAGCTCTTTATAACTTTTTTCTGCCTCTTTTATTGTTTTATGAAATTAAAGAGGCTGATTATTCAAAAATACCTTCCATGTATATTCTTTTTATAGCAATACTATCTATATGTTTAATCTTTTGTTTATCCTTAATAGCCTCAAAAATATTAGGTATAAATAGGAACGAATCATTTAGTGTAACAATGAATAGCTTTAGAGGTAATTATGCTTATATGGGTTTACCTGTTTCATATTTTTTCTTTGGTGATCAAGGGATTACAATTGCTGCTATTTATATGGCTTTTATTGTTCCATTTGTGAATATACTTTCAGTGATCTGCCTTACCTTAGGCTCTACTGATAAAATTAATCTTCGAAAAATGTTTATTACAGCAGTTTTGAATCCTATTGTTATAGGTTGTACTGTTGGTTTTGTATGTCTCTTTTTATCGATTTCATTACCTGATTCAATTAATAAATCAATTAATATACTTTCACGAGTGACTATGCCACTTGCTTTAATTTGCATAGGAGGCGGAATAAATATTTCATTAATAAAAGGTAATATAGCCTCTATAATCTTAGTTGTTCTTTTCAAATTATTTATTTTACCTGTAATAGCATTGTTGTTGATATACTTATCTAAGCTAGATTTTAACGATTATACAGAGGTATTGCTTATAATGTTAGCTTCACCTTGTGCAACTGTGAATTATGTCCTGGCTATATCTCTTGGTGGTTCAGTTAAATTAACAACATCAGTAATTATTTTAACAACACTTCTATCAATTTTCGTCTATCCTTTTTGGTATAGCATTATACAATATTTTTCATAGTCTAATTATAGGTTGATTGTTTTTTTTATTCAATATTGATAAAATATGTCACTTCTATTAATATTTATTTAATAAGTTATGAATGTGAATATTATTATTTTAGCTGGTGGAAAAAGCAGCAGGATGAAAGTAAAATGCCCAAAAATCTTAATGAATTTGGCAGGGAAGCCTGTTATTGACTATGTTTTATCGGCTATAGAAAAGACGAATCCTTTGAAAATTGTAGTTGTAGTTCCAGATAATAAAATTATCATAGATTATTTAGTATCAAAAAACATAGATGTCTCTATCCAAGAGACGCCTAAAGGTACTGCCCATGCCTTATTATGTGGTCTAAAAAAATTTGCTGGTGATGATATAACTGTAGTAGTCAATGGGGATGTTCCATTGCTACAAACATCAACATTAGAATATTTTATTAGAAACTTTTATTATGATAATAAAATATCATTTATGTCAACAAAATTAGATAAGCCTGAAAATTATGGAAGAGTAATTCGTGATGAAAAGAATAATTTTATTAAAATCGTTGAAGAAAAGGATATAATTAATTATGAAATGAAACAAATCAAGGAAGTTAATACTGGTATCTATATGGGAAAGGTTAATGAATTTTTAAAAAGGTTAAAACATATAAAAGATCTAAACAATCAAAAAGAATATTATCTTACGGATGCATTAAATATGGGTGATGTTGTATACTTAAATGAAAGTAGTGATGAATTTTTAGGAATCAATACATTGGAAGAATACTCCTCAGTGGCTAAAATAATATGGATTAAAAGAGCTATAGAATTTATGAAGCAAGGAGTATGTATTCTAGATCCACAAAATTTTTATGTTGATGAAGATGTTAAGATCGAACCAGATGTTGTAATTTATCCTAATGTTTTTATTCAAGGACAGAGTACTATTAAGAAGAATACAACTATATATAGTGGATGCAGAATCGTTAATTCATTTATTGGAGAGGATTGCACTATTTTTGATAATACTTTAATAATTTCCTCTGAAGTTGGAAACAATTCTTCTATTGGCCCTATGGCCCATTTAAGGCCAGAGACTATATTGAAAGGTGAAAATAAAATAGGCAATTTTGTTGAAACTAAAAAAGTTATTATTGGTAAGAAAACAAAGGCAAGTCATTTAACATACTTGGGAGATGCCAAGATTGGTGAATCTGTAAATATAGGATGCGGAACAATTACTTGTAACTATGATGGATTTAATAAAAATGAAACTACAATAGGTAATTGTACATTTATTGGTAGTGATGTTCAATTTGTGGCTCCTGTAAAAATTGGAAGTAATGTAGTTATAGGAGCAGGTTCTACTATTACTAAAGATGTTCCCGACAATGCTTTAGCTGTTGCAAGGGCCAAACAGATTAATAAGCTTAATTGGTTTAAGAGGTGGGTGGAGAGGAAAAAGAAGAAATAATGTGTGGAATTGTTGCTTATTATGGGAAGAGAAACGTTTCTGAGGTTCTCTTAGATTGCCTACAAAGATTGGAATATAGAGGGTATGATTCTGCTGGTATTGCTATTTGTGAAAGCGGAAACATAGATATTATAAAAACTACAGGGAAGATAAAACATTTAAGGGAAAAAATTGATATTAACAAATATTCTATGACTCATCTTGGCATTGGACATACAAGATGGGCAACACATGGAGTTGTGTCAGATAAAAACGCCCATCCCCATAAAGTAGATAATATATCTCTTGTCCATAATGGAATTATTGAAAATTATATGGATTTAAAGGAAAAAATTGAGAAGAGATATGCTCTACAATCTGAAACTGATTCAGAAATAATAGCACACTTAATAGCTGAGAAATATAATGGAGATCTTTTAAACTCAGCTATCAATACGGTTAAAAATTTAAAAGGGTCATATGCTCTGGCTATTATATCTGATAAAGAGCCTGAAACATTGGTGTTAGTGAAGAAAGAAAACCCATTAATAATTGGCATAGGAGAGGATGAAATATTCGTTGCCAGTGATTTAACTGCTCTCACAGCCTATACTGATAATTTTATAATTTTAGAAGATGAAAATATTGCGAAAATTTATAAAACCGATATAAAGCTGTATAATTTCAACGGAGACCCTATATCAACAAACAGTAAAAGGGTTAAACTAAATTTTCAAATGGCCAATAAAGGTGGTTACAAACATTATATGTTGAAGGAAATATTTGAACAGCCTAAAGCATTATTAGATACATTTTTAAATCATATATCCAACAACCATGAAAAGATAATTTTTAATGAGTTTGAAAATATTGAAGACAGAATAATGAGCTCAAAAAGTATTCAAATAATAGGCTGTGGTACTAGTTATCATGCTGCTATGATAGGTAAATATCTAATTGAAAAATATAGTGGTTTATCTGTTTCTGTTGATATAGCTTCAGAATTTAGATATAGAAATATGACTCCTACTGATAATCAGATCATTATCTTTATTTCACAATCTGGTGAAACAGCTGATACACTGGCATCAGTGAAACTAGTAAAGAAAAACAAAATAACTACTATTGCTCTTACTAATATGATATCGTCTTCAATAACACGAATGACAGATTCAACGATTTATACTTATGCCGGTCCTGAAATTGGTGTTGCATCAACAAAAGCTTTTACTACACAAATTATAATTCTGTATCTCTTTGCAATTTATTTAGGACAGTGTACAAAACGTCTTAATGATAGAAATATCAAAGAACATATTGAAAAAATAATCAGACTTCCTGACTTGTTAGATGGTGTTATTAAAATGAATGATATCATTTCTGAAATAGCTATGAAATGTATAAATTATGAACACTTTTTATTTTTAGGCAGAAATATAAATTATCCTGTGGCTTTAGAAGGAGCCTTAAAATTAAAGGAAGTTTCTTATATCCATGCAGAAGGTTATGCAGCAGGAGAGTTAAAACATGGCCCAATAGCTCTTATTTCTAAAAAAGTTCCAGTTTTTGTTATAGCAACCCAGTCACAGACCTATGATAAAATTATAGGTAACATTGAGGAAATTAAAGCTAGAAATGGTACTGTTTATGCAATTGCTTCCAGTGGAGATAAACGTGTGATTAATTTAGTTGATGGGTTTGTTTTTATACCATCAGTAGATGAAGATTTATCAATATTCCCTAATACAGTTATTTTTCAGCTATTTGCATATCATTGTGCAAATTATCTAGGACTTGATGTTGATCAGCCAAGAAATTTAGCAAAATCAGTAACAGTTGAATAATATATAAGTTTATCTTTTAAGGGTAGCTATAATTTTGTTAAGCCAGACTTTAATAGCTGCTGCTATAGGAAGTGAAAAAATCATACCAGCAATCCCTAGTAATGATCCTCCGGCCAGCAATGCAAAGATGACAGCTGTTGGATGAAGACCTAATTTGGTGCCAACAATTTTAGGTGTGATATAATTTGATTCTATAGTTTGAACAACTGCAAAACCTGCTAATACAAAAATTGGATGCCATATATCGAAATATTGTAAATATGCCAAAATTAGGGACACACCAAAACCAACAACAAAACCTAAATAAGGTATAATTGATAAAACTCCCGCCGAAAGGCCAATTATCAAAGCAGGTTTTATACCAGTTATAAGCAAAACAATGGAATATAAAATGCCTAAAATCATAGCAACAATAAATTGTCCTCTAAAATAGCTACTTAATATTTGATTGAATTCTTCAATATACTTTTTTGCATTAAAATTAGAATTTTCTTGAATAATTTTTATTAAACTTTCAGTCACGTATTTATAATCCTTTGAAAAATAAAAGATTAGTATTGGGACAATTGAATAGAGAATTACGAATCCTATTATATTTTTTATTGAAGATGTAAGTGTACCAATTGTTTTATAAAGCATTTTTGAGAGTTCACTACCTTTACTTATAATTAAGTCCTTAACTTTATCTATTGATAAATCTAGATTTAATTTTGTCTGCAATTCGTTAAAGATCGGAGATAATCTGTCTATATATAGTGGAAAGTCCTTTCCAAAAGAATAAATTTCTCTATATATCATGGGAATTAGAATTAATAAGAAACCGGATATTAAAGCTATTAAAACAATAAATATTATAATTATTGCTATGCTTCTAGGTATTTTATATTTTTCTGCTCTACTAATTATTGGTTCCATCAAATAAGCTATGAAAAATGAAAGAGCAAAGGGAGTTAAAATATTGTTTAATCTAAAGATCAGGTATATTAATAAAAAAATAATACTTACAGTAAAAAATGTCTTTAGCTTAATTTCTAATTTTATATTACTATGCAACGTTATTTACCTCTTTATGGAAAATGAAAAGTAATACAATATCGCAAACATTTGTTCCTGTATGTCCCAATTTTATATGACCTCCTACTTCTTTAAAAAAATTATATGAATTGTTATTTTGTAGATATTCTTCAATTGATAGCCTCAAATTTTTTGCTTTAAGAGATAATTCATTGTTAATGATTGCACCAGCAGCATCAGTTGGCCCATCTATACCATCTGTACCGTATGCAGCAATATAAATATTATTGTTATATTCAAGTTCTTTAAGTGCTGCGAGAGCCAATTCTTGATTTCTACCGCCCATTCCAGATCCTTTGACAGTTACAGTGGTTTCGCCACCGAGTATATATAGTTTGCTTTTTTTTGTATATTCAGATTGAAAATTGCCAATAGAAGCTATGAATATACCTGCCTGGCCAGCTTCTCCCTTCAAAGTTGAAGTTAGAATTTCAGCACTTAAACCATATGATAAGGCTTTTTCCTCAGCAGCTTTCAGAGCTGTTAAATTGTTACCTATTATAAAATGAGGCAGTAGGTTAACTGAATCCTTTTCTTCTGTGGTCAAAATGTCAACTACTTTTTTTGTTAACTTTTTTCTTAAATTATACTTATTTAAAAGGGTGATAATATCAAATTCCTCTTTTTTATAATATAAAGGTGCAGATCCAATACTTTCTAACTTATCTCCTATGACATCAGAAAGAACTAGAACAACACCATTGCACTGAATAAAATTATTTAATTTTCCACCTTTTATCAGGGAGAGTTTTTTTCTAATAAAATTTAACTCTTTAATATTAAGCCCTGCATGTAAAAGAATTGATGTTACTTTCTGAACATCATTAATTGTTAGGGGTGGTTTAGGCAATTCCATGAGAGCAGATGAACCACCACTTAACAGATAGATTAAAAAATCATTGTTACTACATTTTGTCAGTAAATTAATCAAGCTTTTTGCAGCTTTGACACTTTTTTTTGTTGGAATTGGATGGCTGCCTAGCACTACAGTTAAATCTTCAATATACTCATGATAATTAGAAATAACTAGTCCTTCAATTTTTTTTGTATTATTTTTTATAAGTTTCTTAACTGCTTTAGCCATTTTTATAGAAGCTTTGCCACTGCCTACAATAAATATTCTATTATATTTTTTTAAATCAAAGGGATGATTGTTTACAATTAAAGTATCATTTATATATTTAACAGACTTTTCTATGACATTTTCTGGTTTTACAGCATCTATGGATGTTTCAATAATTGCATTTATAAGTGACAATGGATTCATTTTATTCCTTCTACAACAACCGTAAAAGGAGCTTTTGGCATATTTATGAGTTTATTTTTGATATTGTTAATATTTCCTCTTATTGTTATTTCATCATGGGAGCCAATATTGTATGCTATTGCCATTCTTTTGTCTTTAATATATTGTAAGTCTTTTAATAAATATTTCATACAATAGGGTCTTTCTATAAAAACTGTTGTTTCTTTTGCCCCATTTAGTTCAATAAAAAATTTTTTTCTTTCTCCCTTATCTATAGGTGGGTAACCTAAAAAAGTAAATTTTTCAGAATAAAAACCAGATATTGAAAGTCCTGTTGTGATACATGACGGTCCAGGGAAAGATAAAATTTCTATATTATTGTTATAACACATATCAACAAAATCATATCCTGGATCGGCAACACAAGGTGTTCCAATATCTGAAAAGAGTACGCAGATATCCTTTGCTTTAATTAAATCTATTAGCTCTTTTTTTTCATCATATTTGGAATGTTCATTTAACAAGCTAAATGTTTTGTTTTTATCACCAATAAAAGATAGAATTGATAAAATCACTTTTCTGCTTTCCCCTATTAAATGATTGCTCGTTTTTAAAATATTTATGCTATTGGGTGAGAAGCTATTTTTCTCTAACGTTAAGGGGAGACCTGTGACAAATAAAGTGGCCATTATTTTATAAGTTGTAAGTCTTTAAAATATCCTTGTAATACATCAGGGATTCTAATATAACCTTCTTTTGTTTGATAGTTTTCTAAGATAGCAAGAAAAGTTCTTCCCACTGCAAGCCCTGATCCATTTAAGGTATGAGCAAAATGTATTTTCCCTTTTTTATCTCTATACTTTATACTTGCTCTCCTTGCTTGGAAATCCTTAAAGTTGCTACACGAGGATATTTCTTTGTAACAATTTAATCCAGGCAGCCATACCTCTATGTCGTAAGTTTTGGATGAAGAGAAACCCAAATCACCACTACAAAGAGTTACAACTCTATAGTGAATATTAAGAAGTTTTAATATTTCTTCTGCGTTTAACAGCAATGCTTCAAGTTCTGCAGATGAACTTTCATCTGATACAATTTTGACAAGCTCCACTTTATTAAATTGATGTTGTCTGATTAGGCCCCTAACATCTTTACCATATGAACCAGCCTCCCTACGGAAGCAAGGAGTATATGCAACATAGTATATTGGAAGTTTTTCAATAGATAAAATTTCCCCTGAGTGGATATTAGTTAAAGGAACCTCAGCTGTTGGAATAAGGTATAGGTTATCCCTTTCACATTTAAACAATTCTTCTTCAAATTTAGGAAGCTGACCCGTACCTGTCATTGTAGTTTCATTAACTAGTAGTGGTGGGATTATTTCCACATATCCTTTTGCCGTGTGTAGCTCTAACATAAAATTTATCAAAGCTCTTTCTAGCTTTGCACCATTACCAAAGTAAATAGAGAAGCGGGATTTAGATAGCTTAGATGCCCGATTAAAATCTACTATACCCAGATTTTCTGCAATCTCCCAATGAGGTTTTGGCTGAAAGTTAAAAACAGGTTTTTCACCATAACTTCTAACTACAATATTATCTGTTTCGTTTACACCAATTGGAACTGTATCATCAATAATATTTGGAATGTTAAGTAACAATTTATTAATCTCATCATTTAGATTTTTTAATGTAATATCCAGAGATTTAACACTATCAGAAAGTTCCCGCATTTCTTTATTCAGAAAAGAAGCATCTTTACCAGTCTTAATTAATTGACTTATTTCCTTAGAACCTTTATTACGTTTCCATTTTAACTCTTCTACTTCCTTTATTATATTTTTCCTGTTTTCAGCCAATTGTAAAAGTTTATCGAAATCATAGCTATAATGTCTTTTTTCAGTTTTTTCTTTGATTAGATTAATGTTTTTTAAAATAAAATTTAAATCAAGCAACTACATATTCCTTAATTTTTCTAAAAGTTCACTTATGTCTTCTGCATAAGCTTCATTTTCTTCGGTACTATTTAGCAATTTATTTAAAAATACAAGCGCTTCTTGCTTTCTATGTTTATTACTTGAAAGATACTTGCAGTATCTAATTAATGCTCTTTTATAAACATCTGTATTTTCATAATGCTCAATAATATATTTTAATCGTTTTTCTGCTGCTTCATCTTTATTTGTTCGGAAATAAAACTCTGCAATATATAGCTCTTTTTTGGCTAATTTATCTTCCAATTCATTTATGTATTTGTCAATGTTTACTGAAGTGGCATATGTTGGGTATTGTGATTTTAGTTTCTTAAATGTGTTAATTGCATCAATAGTAGTTTGCTGCTCCCTATCAAAAGTGTTCACTTCTTTATAGTATGATAATCCTAATTTATATAAAACCTCAGGTGCTTCTGGTGCTTCAGGATAGTAGTCAAGAAATTGTTTAAATGATGGGATTGCTTCTAAGTAATTTTTATCTTTAAAATATGCATTCCCAAGATATAACTGTGCTTTAGCAGCTATTGAAGGAGAATCGGCATATTTGATTGCTTCTTCAAGATTTTCAGCCGCTTTTCTATATTTTTTTGAATTGTAATACTTCAAACCTTTTTCAAGATATGCCTTTGCATCCATATTTTTAATTTCTTTAGTAGCACATCCAGTAAATAAATATAGTAAACATAGAAATATTAAAAAAAACTTTCTCATGAAAACACCTCAGTTCAATGTTACAAAAATATCAGGATATTTAAAATCACTTATTAAGGCATTATAAGGTCCAAAGTTATTAATTGCAATATTATTATCAACTTTTATATAACACTTGCCATCTATTTCTGGTGCTTGTAGTAAGCTTCTGCCTGAATAAGTATAATTTGCATTATTGACAGGCTTTTCTAAAGGCTTTTCAATGAAGACCTTAATATTTGTCCCAATAAGCTTTTTAAATCTTTGATTTATGTTGTTAATTTGCGCTATTTCTAATATATTTAATCTTTCATCTACGATTTTTTTGTTAATTCTACCTTTAAAATTATATGATGGTGTTCCTTCCTCAGGGTAATACCTAAAAAAACCAGCCCATTCGGGGCTAAAGGTATTTATAAATTCCAATAATTTATTAAAATCATAATTATTTTCACTGGGGAAACCCACTATTGCTGTAGTTCTCAAAAACAGATCAGGCATATTGTGTCTAATTTTTTCAAATAATTTAAACAAGCTAATTGAATCAATTTTTCTGTTCATCATTTTTAAAATCTTATCGCTTGCATGTTGAATTGGTATATCTAGATATTTTATTATTTTAGAAGAATTTTTGATTAGATCCAAAAGATTATTTTCTATACCGTCAGGGTTCAAATAAAGAAGCCTAATATAAAAATCACCATCTATATTTAATATTGCATCAAGCAGGGAACATAGCTTATATTCACCATATATATCAATACCATATTTTGTGATATCCTGAGCTACAATATTTATTTCTTTAACCCCCATGTTAATAAGGTTCTTTACTGATCTTTTTACATTGTCTAGTTTGACACTTTTTAGTTCTCCCTTAATAAAGGGTATCATGCAGTAGCTACATCTATTGTTGCAACCATCTGCAATTTTAACGTAGCTATAATATGGAAGGTTAGTTATGATATATGCATCTTTTTTTGATAATATATTATGCAGATTTTTTTCTTTATTAATTAATAAATAATTAATTAGTTTTTCAAAACTATTTATTCCTGTGGTGAAATCAAGTTCAGGAATTAAATGCTTAATTTCATGTTTGTATCGTTCTATCATACAGCCAAAAGCTACAAGTTTTGCACCTTTTTCTTTGAATTTAGATAATTCTAAAATTCTTTCTATTGATTCCTCAACTGCAGGTTTAATAAATCCACATGTATTAATTATTATTATATTACTTGCAGCAGGATCTCTCACTATAGCAATATCGTGCTGAATGAGCTTGTTAACAAATTTCTCAGTGTCAGCTTTATTCTTAAAACAACCGAGGGATTCAATATAAACATTCATACTAGTTTTTTAACCTTTAATATGTTTATTGATGTTTTCTTGTCGATTTCCATTTGCTCAATTAAGGCTTTAAAATTATCATATTTTCTTTCTTCTCTTATATAGCTGATTAATTCTAATTCTACAAAACAATCATAAATATCCTGGTCAAAATCTATTATATGTGCCTCTACATATACCTTTCCATCGCTTTGAATAGTAGGTTTAATTCCTATATTTGTTACTGATGGATAAAATATTCCCTTATACTTTATTCTACTTGCATATACACCAAATTTGGGAATAAGTTCATTTTGAACAGCTATATTAGCAGTTGGGAACCCTAATAGTTTACCTATATTTTGGCCCTTAGTCACAACTCCTTCTAAAGAATAGTAATAACCTAATAGTTCATTTGCTAGCTCAATATCCCCAGCCAATATAAGATTGCGTATGTTCGTACTAGACACCAACGTGTTTTTTATTACTACTTCTTCGAGTTCATATAATTTATAGTTATATTTTTTGGATAAAACTTTAAGAAGCTTTAGATCTCCTTTATTCCTATCACCAAATTTATAATTATATCCAACTACCAAACATTTCATACAAAATTTTTTTACAAGAAATTCTTCTACAAAGAATTCTGGAGGCATCTTTGCAAGATTTTCATTGAAGTCTAGCACTATTAGATTGTCTATAGTTGTATTTTCAATTAGTTCATATTTTTTTCTCTCTGTAACAAGCAACTTTACATCATAGCCGAAAAATTTCAAAGGGTGTGGGTTAAATGTTATGGCAGCGCTTAAGCATTTATAATGCCTTGCTAATTCTACAGTTTTGTTTAATATTTTCTTATGTGCTATATGAATACCATCAAAATTACCTATACAAATAGATAGGGGTTGTGTAAAATTCGAGTTAACAATGTTTCTTATAATATTCATTTTTTATGAACATAAGAAAATCATATATAGATATCAATAGAAAAGATATAAACTTTAAAATATTTAATTGCTACTTAAATGATTGATTTTTAAGTAAAAAATGTTTATATACCTAATTAAGTGATAATGTTTTCCAGAGAACATAGAATATATATTGAAGGTTCTAAAGAATACTATACTGTTAAAACAGGAACAAATCTATATAAATTCCTTATAGAAAATAAGTTAATAACAGAAACATTATGCAAAGGCCAGGGGCAATGTGGAAGATGCAAAGCATTAATAAAATCTGCCTCAGGTAAAGATATAAACAAACCGACAAAAAGAGATAAGCTATTGTTAGCGGCAGTTAATTTACAAGCAGGTTATAGGTTAACTTGTCAATATTTAGTTAAGTCTGATATTATCGTAAGAGTGGAAAAAACAGAAGGTTCAATTGTTGATTCAGAGTTTATATCTGTTAGAATAAAAAAACAGAATGCAACCCCTACTTCTGAGGATAAAAGTGAGAATAAGTTAGGAGAAAAATTAGACAATGAGGGTGAAAATCTCGAAGAAAAAAATTTAGAAGAATCAATTATAAATAATTCAAGAGGAAATCTGGATATAGAAGAGGTTTATGAAGAACTTAAAAATAAAAATCACTACAATGATATCATCACAAATGTTGATACGATGGAAACAGAAGTAGGATATAATCCAACTGATGGACTTATTTTATTGCAGTATAATAAAGGCATAAAATATTATATTTATTCAGCTGGCATAGCGAATATATCATCTGAAGGGTTAATAAGAACAAATGAAACCCTTCTAGATATTATTGATAATAATGTGATATCTGATTTTATATATAATAATATACATCTGAATGATTTAGAAAGATTAATTATCATACTAGATAACAAATATTTTGAAGGTGAAAATTTATTTAATCTTGTTAATTATTATACGGTTAATATTGGTACAATGGTATGTGAAATAATACAGCCCCAAAATAATCCCCTTGATTTATTGCTTTTTTTTAGACTTCTATATAATAACAAGAGAAAGAACATATTCATTTCTTTAGAACTATTAAGTCGGATTTATTATTTTAATGAAGGCACATTATATGAAATAAACACAAATGAAAAGACAATAGAAGATGGATTACAGAAGTTGTTGGAATCAAGTAATAATCCTATTATTAATATTGATGAAAATTTTGAGATAACAATAAAAGATAAATATGAAATGCCAGATAAAATCCATTTTAAAGTTTTATTACAAACCATAAAATTGTTGAAAATGGAGAAACTGATATCCGAAGATTTTGAATTAAAAGATCGATTGCTATTAGTTGACAACGTTCCTATAAATAGACTTGTAAAATTATCAAATAAAGATGGCAAACCTATATTTTTTATATACCGCAAAAAAAATTTGGAATTCTATATTGATCAGGATACATTAGATTTAATTTATTGTTGCAGTCAATATATCAATGTTATATTAAAAATTATTAAATCCAATTTGAAGAGGATAGATAGCATATATGTTTTTACAACAGAAAAATATGAAAATTTAATTAATGATTTATTTGATCTTAGTATAATTCCACAAGATTATTCTAAAAAAATAGTCTATTTTTCAGGAGAGCCTTCAATATTAACTTCTAAATTTTTTCAATATAAAAGTATAAAGGATTATTTTGCTAAAAACATAACTTCCTTCGAATCAATTAATTTAAAAGAAGATAAAATTTATTTAGAGTTTAAAGATATTATAAGAAAGAGAGTTAAGAAATAATTTTTTCAATGGCACTTTTCAGATCTTTTGCTCTGATAGGCTTATTTAAATATTCTATGACGCCTAAATTTTTAGCAGATTTATAAGTTTTGTAGCTTCCAAAAGCAGTAATTATGAGAACAGGTGTTTTAATATTGTGCTCCCTTAAATTTTGAATAAAGGTAATTCCATCTGCTTCTGGCATGCGTAAGTCGGTTATAATAATATCAAATTCATTTTCTATTGCTTTTTTAAAACCTTCTTGCCCATTCTCAGCTGTTTCAACACTGTAGCCATCAAGTTTTAATACTTCAGCATAGCCTAATCTCGTATGCTCCTCATCATCAACAATCAAAATCTTAATACCTTTAGGTTCCATATTTTCTCTCGTCAGCATATTTTATAATTTCAGAGGTTTGATTAAGTGGGTGTACCAATGATATATTATTTTTATAAATCATCGATTGTTTATCATTCAAATCTAGTAATATAATAAAATTATCAAAACCCATTATGTTCCCTTTAAAAGAAGTTT
This sequence comes from Deferribacterales bacterium UBA4806, assembly GCA_002402635.1. Classification (GTDB taxonomy): domain Bacteria; phylum Chrysiogenota; class Deferribacteres; order Deferribacterales; family UBA228; genus UBA228. The sequence goes on along the minus strand of DHGE01000021.1, from coordinate 9,723 downwards.
CATCCTTAAAAATAAGTTTAATGGGAAGCCTATATTTTCTCACTTCATTTAGAAAAATATCTTGTATAGGTGGCTTTACATGTTTAATTTTTAAATTCTCTTGTGCTAAATAGTATGTTTTGCTTATGTAATCGATATCTACAATATTTAGATACTTTACTGGTTCAATATAAATAATATCCTTTTTTACAATGTTAATTTTATATTTGCCATTATTTATTATTAAGGAATATTCATCAAAATCGAGGACTTCGGAAGTATATGTTTTATTATCGCTTAAATGGAATATAAGCTCTAGTTTGCGCAAACGAGAATTATGCAAATAAACAAATTCTAAATTAGCTGATAATGACATAATATATACCTATTGAACTTTATAATATTTTTTCAAGTTAGTCAATTAAAATCTAATGGAGGTGGTATTATATATTCTAATTATACTCATGTAGTTACAATCTAGTTAGTTTGCAATTGTTAATTAGTAGTTTAAATTATATTTTTTATTTTCTATCTAAAATGAGGTAATAAATTATAAAATGTATATTTCTTTATTAAAAACACCAGGGAGCAAAAATAATGACAAAAATTATTAAACCAATTATCAAGCATTAAATCAATTGTCTTTTCAAAAATAATTATACTTTTATTCCTATTAATCTCCATAAATTCTGCCAAAGCAGATTTTAAAACAGTAGAGGTTATTAACTCACCTGACAAAAATATTGTTGTCAGTGTTTTGTTGTCAGAAAATGGATTTATCGGTTATAATGTGAAATATAAAGAATATTTAGTTGTCGATACTTTTAATTTAGGTTTTAAGTTAAAAAATATACCTCCTACGTTTTTTTATTGTATGTTAAATTATGGTTAATAGTATAAAATATAAATGGGACAGAGGACTTCATTTACCTAAGCTTAAAAGTGTTATAAGGAGTCTGTCCCCCGTCCCTAAAATCCCCATTAGTTGATTAGGCCGGGAAGCCTCTGTCAAACGGGAGGCCCCCCACAGGGATATAATAAGTATTATATAAATGAATTGATTTATTTGGAAATATTATTGATAAAATTAAAAATCAAATATATAATATAGGTGATTTTTATTAAGCAATAGAGGTGATATATGAAGAAATTTTTATTCATTCTTTTGGTCTGTCTTTTATTTGCACCGATATCAAATGCACAGGATTTATTGATGAAAGCAAAAGAAAAATTTAAGCCAATTCCTGCAAATCCTCCAACATTAGAAAATAATACAATAACAAAGGAAAAAATAGGATTAGGAAAAATGTTATATTTTGATCCAAGACTATCTAAAAGTGCGCTTATAAGTTGCAATACCTGCCATAATGTGGGTCTGGCTGGTTCAGATTTTCAACCAACTGGTACAGGTCATGCATGGCAACAGGGTACTCGAAATGACATAACAAGCTTTAATGCGGTATTTAATACCTCACAATTTTGGGATGGTAGAGCAAAAACTTTAGCTGAACAAGCCAAGGGACCTTTATTTAATCCAGTTGAGATGGCTAATAATGAAGAAAGGGTTTTGAAAACACTTAACAGTATCCCTGAATATGTTAATATGTTTAAAAAGTCTTTTCCTGGTGATAAAAATCCAGTTAATATAAACAATTTAGCTAAGGCCATTGAAGCATTTGAAGCAACATTAATTACACCGGATTCCAAATTTGATAGATTCTTAAAGGGTGATAAAAATGCCTTAACTGTAGATGAAAAAGCAGGTCTTCAAGCATTTATGGATAATGGTTGTGATGCATGTCATAAAGGTATAAACATAGGTGGTGAGGCTTTAGAAAAATTTGGTGTTGTTGAAATGCCATCTTCTGACATAATAAATAATGATTTTGGGAGATATAATGTAACTAAAGATGATGATGATAAATATGTATTTAAAACACCTACTTTGAGAAATGTTGCATTAACAGCACCATATTTTCATTCAGGGAAAGTTTATAGCTTAGCTGATGCAGTTAAAATAATGGCAAAAGTACAAGTTGGTGTTGAGTTATCACCTAAGGACACTGGTAGTATTGTTGCATTTCTTAAAACATTAACGGGTGTACAACCTGAGATAACATATCCGATTTTGCCTCCATCTACTGATGAGACTCCACAACCGGAACTTTCTAAGTAAAAAGATATAATACCCTTTGCTGTATTATCTGTACTTTACTGGCAATATTCCAGTAAAGTACAGTTTTATTTTTTATTAGAATTGACAATTTGAGTTAATAGTTGCATTGATTATATAATTTAGTATATTTTTTTTGAACTGATTTATAATTTTTGAGTCGTTATAATTAATATGTATGAGGTGTAAATTGTATAGAAATTATATTGTGTTAATATATGTAGTGATGATTGGTTTACTATATAGTTTATTTGCATCGGCCGAGTCAACAAATGATCGTGGGGATAAGAGTTTATATACATATAAAATAATAAATAAATACCCCCATAATACTGAAGATTTTACAGAGGGTTTAATTTATGAAAAAGGCGTTATATATGAGAGTACAGGACAGTATGGAAGATCTAAAATGAAAAAATATAAACTAGGTAGTATTGAGCCACTTAAATCGTATAATCTTCCTATGATGTATTTTGGAGAGGGCGCTACAATTTTACAAGATAAGATCTATCAACTTACTTGGAAATCTAGGGTTGGTTTTATTTATAATAAAGATCTAGAATTACTTGGTAACTTTAATTATAGAACTAGAGGTTGGGGTCTAACTACAGATGGGAAATCTCTAATTATGAGTGATGGTACTAATAGGTTGATTTATATAAATCCTAAAACTTTCAAAGAAGAAAAAATAGTAGAAGTTTATGATAAAGATGCACCAGTTGTTAATATTAATGAGCTTGAATATATAAATGGTAAAATATATGCAAATATTTTTATGACAGATTTTATATCGATAATTAATCCTGAAAGTGGAAGACTGGAAGGTTGGATTGATTTGTCAGGTCTTTTAGAAAATGAAAACATAAATACCCCTGTAGATGTTCTAAACGGTATTGCCTATGATGAGGCTAGTAAACGTTTCTTTGTTACAGGAAAGTACTGGCCATATATTTATGAGCTAGAGTTGATTAAAAAATAATTAAAACAAATTATATTAATTGTTTAGGTTGTTCAATCTATAAAATAAAATTAATTGACAACAATAATTATATGTGATAGAAGTTACCTCTTGCTGAACGGTCATTCAATAATGAAAATTCAAGATAATATAGATATTAAAGAACACATTCTAAAATCAGCCAAAGAGATATTTTCTGATAAAGGTTACAAAGCAACAACTATGAAAGAAATTGCTCAAGCATCTGAAGTAAGTGTGGGCAGCCTCTACCTACACTTTAAAGACAAAAAAGAGATATATATGGCCTTAATCAAAGAACAATCGATTAAATTTAACAGTTATGTTTTAGAGTATCAAAATCATGAACCTGTTGAGGCTCTAAAGGGGATCTTTAAATGTTATTTAGAATATTCTATTAAAAACACAAAACTTATTAATATTAATCTTACTGAGGGAGTTTTTGAAGCTAAAGAGCATTTTATAAAATATTTCCATGATCCACAAGAAAAATTAATAAATAGCATAATCTCAAGAGGTATTTCTTTAGGTGTTTTCAAGGAAATTGATGTGGACAAAGTTGGAAAACTTATAATATCTCTTTTAACAGGGCTTATAACTTTTTATATTAGAGAAGAAATTGTTGATCTTAAAGCATATGGTGATACGCTATTAGACCTATTATTGGATGGCTTAAGGAGGAGTAATTAATGAAATTTAAATCTTTTTTGATATTAATTTTTTTGATAATGAGTTTTTCTATCTATTGTCAAGAAGTATATACACTAAAAGACTTGTTAAACATAGCTTTGGAAAGAGCTGAAGCTATTAATATAACTAGAGAAGAAGAACTAATATCTAGATATGATAAAACAAAGGCTTTATCTACTCTTATACCTGATATATCCCTTTATGGAAGCCACAGGAAGTATACAGATGAAAAAAGATCAGGAAAGAGAATAGATATACCTGGAACAGATTCATACGTATCTATTGATACAATAACTCAACCAGAGAGTTCTTCAAATTGGGGGGCAAGATTAGATCAGAGCTATTCTTTAGGCGGTAGAGAATTTATTGGCTTATCAATTGCTAAAGATAATTTAAGGCGCTCTAGATATGAAGTTGAAAGAGTTTCAGAGGATTATTTAATGGAAGTTTCTAATGCATACTTTGCTGTTTTAAGAGGGATAAGAGGTGTGGAAATATCTGAAGCTAACAGAAAAAGACTTAAAACACATAGGGATGCCTCTGAAAAAAGATATATTGTTGGAAAAGATACGAAAACAGTGTTGTTGAGAGCAGAGGCTGAACTATCAGGTTCTGAATCAGATCTAGTTAGAGCTGAAAACAATCTTAAATTTGCTAAAATTTACCTAGCAAGGTTGGTGGGTATTGATGATAATTTTGATATTAATGAGGTTGCAATTGAAGAGCCGGTTACTCAAGATTTGGATTTAATGTTAACCGAATCATATAATAATAGACCGGAAATAAAACAAGCTGAAGTTGATAAAATAATCTTTGATAAACAGATTAAATATGCTAGGTCATCCTTTTTCCCTGATTTAGGTCTAGAAGGCGTTTACTCAAAAACTGATTTTGATCCAGAAGAGGCTGAAGATGGAACAATTGCTGATGAGAGTATTTATTTTGGCATATCAATGACGTTACCTGTTTTTGAAGGTGGCTTTAGACGAGCTGACGTTGCCCAAGCCAAAGCTCAGAGAAGACAAGCTGCTCTTTCATATTTTGATACTAAGAAATCAATTACTGTTGAGGTTAAGAATGCCTATCTTGATTATTTAACAGAGTCGCAAAATTTAAAATCCTATCAAGATCAATTGGCCTACGCCAAAGATAATTATAAGTTGGTTTCAAGGCAGTTTGATGTTGGTCTAGCTTCCTCTGTCGATTATATAGATGCTAACACCTTGCTTTTAACATCAGAAAGACAAGTGTCAGAGGCTTACTATAATTATCAGAATTCAATTGTAAGATTAAAAAAGGCTATGGGAAGTTTGTTAACCGATTTTCAATTAAAAACAGAATTGAAATGAATTTTATCATAATTAAATTCTACATGCCAAAGATCATTAGCTTTTTGTAGCACTTACATATCTAAGGAGTTGTAAATAAAATTATAATAAAGTAGAGGAGTAAAATGAAAATAGGTAGAGTTGTGATAGGGAAGAAATTAATAATTAGAATTATTTTAATAATATTAATTGTTATTGGTATTATTTATTCTATTCCTAAAATTAAATATGCATTATCTCATGAAAGTACAGATGATGCTTATGTTCATGCCAGTATAATTCCTTTAGCTACAGAAGTAGATGGTAAAATTGTTGAAGTTTATGTAGGTGACAATGCTCATGTGAAGAAGGGGCAATTATTAGTGAAAATTGAAGATAAAGACTATATTGCAGCAGTAGAGCAGAAGAAAAATACATTAAAAAGTTCTGAAGCAACACTACTTGAAATTGAATCTTCAATAGATGAAAGAAAAATGGAATTAAATCGTGCAAAAGCAGAGCTGGAAAGAGCAAATGCTGAAGTGTTTTTAGCAAAAAGGGAGGAAGATAGATATAGAAAGCTATTGGCTGAAGAATTAGTATCACAAAGTGATTATGATAAGGCGAGAGCTACATTAGATGTTAATAAAGCAAATGTAAAATCCACAAAAGCATATATAAAGGAAACTGAAGCAGCCATAGTTACTTTATATAAAAGAAAAAAAACACAAGAATCTATAATTAAACAGAATGCTGCGGAATTAGAACTTGCAAAAATAGATCTTTCAAGAACAAGTATCTATTCCCCTGCAAATGGGAGAACAGCCAAAAGAAAGGAAGTAGATCCAGGTAAATTTGTGGCAAAGGGGGATATTCTTTTTTCAATTGTAAATTTAGATGATATATGGGTTGAAGCTAATTATAAGGAAACTCAGTTAGAAAAAATGAGAATAGGTCAGAAAGTTAAAATTGAAGTAGATGCTTACCCTCACTTTGTATATTGGGGACATATTGGTAGTTTTCAGCCTGGAGCTGGTGCTACTTTTAGCTTATTGCCTCCTGAAGATGCAACGGGTAACTTTGTAAAGGTTGTGAGACGTGTTCCTGTGAGAGTTGATATTGATACACCATATAATCCCAATGCTCCTTTATGGCCAGGACTATCTGTGGTTCCTTCTGTTGATCTAACCTCCAAAGGTTTCGATTATATGGAAGAACATTATGCAAGAAGACAATGAAATAAATGTAAATAAATGGTTGGTAGCTTTATCTGTTTTAACTGGTACACTCATGAGTGCAATAAACACAAGCAGTGTCAATGTTGCACTCCCATATATACAAGGCACAATTGCTGCATCAACCACTGAAACTACCTGGATAGTGGCCAGTTATTTGCTTGCAAATGTTATTGTAATGCCAATAGTAGCTCTATTGTGCCAAAAATTTGGTAGAAAAAACTTTTATCAGTTTTCATCCTTAATTTTTTCAATAAGTTCAATTGCCTGTGGATTCTGCGATTCATTAGTTAGCCTGATAATCTGGAGAATTTTGCAGGGGTTAGGAGGTGGTGTACTTGTTCCGTTAGCACAATCCATTATGAGAGAGACTTTTCCACCAGAACAACATGGTACAGCAATGGGTATATATGGTCTTGGTGTTGTACTGGGGCCGGCCTTAGGTCCGACATTGGGAGGGTACATAACAGATGCATATTCATGGCGCTGGGTATTTTTTATGAATGTTCCCATTGGGATACTAAATATTCTTTTAGTACATTTCTTTATATTTGATCCACCCTATTTTAAAAAGAGCAAGGTAAAAATTGACTATTTAGGACTGTCCTTTATGGTAATTGGACTTGGTGCACTACAAATCATGTTAGAAAAGGGAGCTGAGGAGAATTGGTTTGAATCAACATTTATTCAGAGGCTAGCTATTACAGCAATAATTGGTTTAATAATTTTTGTAATAATAGAGCTTAAAGTAAAAAATCCTTCTGTAAATCTTAGAATATTAAAAAACGTCAATCTGGCAGTGGGGACCTTTTTTAGTGGAATAATAGGGGTTGGCCTATATGGTAGTCTGTTCGTATTGCCTCGTTTTTTACAAGAATTAATGGGCTATGATGCTTTTAAATCTGGCGTTGCACTTCTTCCACGAGCTATGGCTATGTTTATTACTATGCCAATAGCAGGTTTTATGTATAATAGATTTCGTACAAAATTGATATTTGTTGGAATGATAATAACAAGCATATCTTTTTTTATGTTATCCCATTTAAATTTATCAATAGATTTTCGAGCAATATTTCTTCCACAATTTTTACAGGGCATAGGTTATGGTCTAATATTTGTACCATTATCAACAACGGCACTTATAACAATAGAAAAGCATTTATTAACCTCAGCAACTGGGCTGTATAATGTTGTCAGACAAGTTGCAGGTAGTATTGGAACTGCTATTGCTGCAACGGTTATTTCTGATGAAACTGGGCGCAACTTTTATAGAGTGCAAATTGTGCATAACCTTAACATAAATAATTATTTATTATGGGATTGGTTAGATAATGCATTTGATGCTTTATATCACAATGGTTCAAGTGCGTATTTATCAAGTCAAAGGGCATACAAGCTTTTATGGGATATGGTAAATGAACAATCTAGTATGCTGGCATATAATAAAATATTTTACATTATGCTAATGTTATTCTTAATTTCATTGCCATGCTTATTATTATTCAGAAAAAGTAAAAAACTAAATATAGGAAGTCAAAATGAAAATAAATAAATGTTATAAAAATATATAATTAATATAAATACTTAGAGATATTAATTTAATGTATAAAGAAGAATTTAACAAAATTAATTATTCTTAATGAATTAGAGGCCAATTATGGAAGAGAATGTAAAAAATGTGAATAAATGGTTGGTTACTGTGTCATTAATGACAGGGACACTTATGTCATCAATTGACACTTCAATCGTAGATGTGGCTCTTCCTCATATACAGGGAGCAACTTCAGCTTCAACTACTGAAATTACCTGGGTAATTGCAAGTTATATGCTGGCAAATGTTATAGTTATGCCACTTGTGGCACTCCTTTCAAAGAGATTTGGAAGAAAAAATTTTTATCAGTTTGCTGTTATTCTTTTTACTTTAACATCTATTGGTTGTGGATTGTCTGATTCTTTATTAGAACTTACAATTTATAGGATATTTCAAGGGATTGGAGGTGGAGCAATTATTCCTCTATCTCAAGCTATTATGAGAGAGACTTTTCCACCTAGAGATCAAGGCAGAGCTATGGGAATTTTTGGACTTGGTGTTATTATGGGGCCAGCTATAGGCCCAGCATTAGGTGGTTGGCTTATTGATACATATAGTTGGCACTGGATATTTTTTATTAATTTGCCAATTGGCATTATTAATACCTTGCTTGTATCAAGATTTATTTTTGACCCACCTTATTTAGAACGTAGCAAGGTTAAAATAGATTATTTTGGACTTATATTTTTATCTGTTGGGCTGGGTACATTGCAAATTATGTTGCAGAAAGGTTCAGATGAAAATTGGTTTGAGTCATCATTCATAAAGAAATTATGTGTTGTTGCAATTGTTGGAATTATTTTATTTATTATCCAAGAGTTACGAACTAAAGAGCCTGCTGTCAATTTAAAGATCTTAAAAAATGTAAATTTAGCAGTTGGAACGTTTTTTGGGGGTATCCTGGGGATGGGGCTTTTTAGCAGTATTTTTGTAACTCCTATGTTTTTGCAAACTAGATTGGGATATCCTGCTCTTAATTCTGGACTGGTTATTGTACCAAGGGCAATTGCAATGTGTATAGCTATGCCTATTGCAGGAAGGCTTTATAATAGATTTGGTACAAAATTAATTTTTGTAGGCATTATATTATCTATTATTTCATTTTTGCAATTTTCTAAGCTAAATTTATATATAGACTACTGGGCTATATTTGTACCACAGTTTTTACAGGGCTTGGGGTTTGGCTTAATATTTGTGCCCTTATCAACAACTTCTTTAATTAGTATTAACAAGACTCAGATGACTTCTGCTACAGGCATATACAATGTAATTAGAACAGTTGCAGGTAGTATCGGTACTGCAATAGCTTCCACAGGTATTTCTTCAGCTGGAATGAATTACTTTAGAGGTTTAATTGTTCACAACATCAATTCATATAATATTGCAACAAATAATAGTATTGATAGTTTTAAATATCTTTTACACGCTCAGGGTTCTTCAATGTATCTGGCAGGTAAACAAGCATATAAAATACTGGAGAAGACTTTAAATGATCAGGCTTATATGCTAGCCTATAATAGGGTCTATGCTGCAATTGCATTATTATTTATTTTATCTATACCATTGCTATTACTATTTAGAAAGAATAAAATAGAATAAGGGAGAAATATAATGGGAGAAAAAGTTGTAATTACAATAGCAAGACAAATTGGCACTGGAGGATCCTATCTAGCTCAGAGACTTGCAAAACGTTTAAATTACAAATATTTTGATAGAGAAATAATGGTGCATCTTTCACATAAGTTAGGGATAGATGTTGATTATGTTGAGGC